>VBNY01000200.1:0-13368 GCA_005877705.1 Gammaproteobacteria bacterium | reverse complement strand
TCACCGACGCTGATGATACCCGCGAGCTCGTACGAGCCGAGTGCCCCGTATGACGATTCGCAGACAGTGGCAGAACCCATGGAGGAGCCCGACGCCTCCAGTGGACTGCCCGACGATGCACCGACGCTGCCGCGGTCGATTCCAGGCGCGCCCTTTGTTGATTCACCGACAGTGGTACTGCCCGATGAGTCCGACGCAGCGAATGCGTCCTACGACGATCCGGACGATCCAGACAGCGCGCGGGAGCCGCTGAACGCCAGCAAGGAGCGCCGCACCCGCCACTGGTGGCCGCGGCGCATGGGCTAATACCAGGCAGATCGGGCACGCGCTCGGTATCGCCCCGCGGCACAGGGACGAGACAGCTCGCGGTCACACCACCTGAAGCCCTAGAATCTCCGTCAGCGAGCGGAGGGAGTTGGTGGGTAAGTCCGGGGCGTCATCGTCGGTGCTGTGCGTTGGCGAGACGCTGTGGGACGTCCTTCCCAACGGCGAGTTCCTCGGGGGCGCTCCGCTCAACGTTGCCGCGCATCTCGCGCGTCTCGGGGTGAGCTCGCGTCTGCTCAGCCGGGTCGGCGACGACGCTCGCGGCCGCGAAGCGCTCGCCCGCATTCACACTCTCGGGGTGGACACGTCCCTGGTGCAGCTCGACCCACGGCACCCGACAGGCATCGCCGAGACGGTACTCGACGCGCTGGGCTCGGCTTCGTTCCGTTTTCCTGGCCCCGCTGCATGGGATGCGCTCGAGGCAACCGCGCCGGCGCTCGCGGCCGCTGCGGGAGCGACGCTGGTGTTCGGGACACTGGCGCAACGCAACCCCGCGAGCGCTGCTGCGATCGAACGGCTCGCAGCAGTTGCCGGCTGGAGAGTTTTCGACGCCAACCTGCGCGCACCCCACGACGACCGCGAGATCGCGTTGCGGGCGCTCGCGCACGCGCACTTTGTGAAGCTGAACGATCACGAGGTGGAGGTCTTCGCACGTTGGTTGGGCGTCCCTCAAACGGCGGCGGCGCTGCAGTCACGGCTGATGGCGCAGTTCGGAACGCGCAGCTTGTGCGTGACGGAGGGAGCCCGGGGTGGCACTGCGGGATAATCCACCCCGCTCTGCTGAAGCGCCGCGGCTTCGAAGGCCGACACGTTTTCCGCGGACGGCGCCTGCGACTCGCTGATCTGGTGCCAGGACTGATCGAGCAACGCGGCGGAGATGTATTCGGTGGTGGCATAGCCTTGATTGAAGGTCTGGGCCGCCAACACCTTGCGCAGCAGCTCGGCCGGCATCGGCGCGCCGCTCTTGTAATGCTTGGCGTAGTGCGCTAGCACGGCCGGCTCGCGTGCTCGGGTCACTGGAGCTCGATCATGACCGTTGCGCGAGATTCTATCGTCACGATCCACTACACGCTGCGGGACGACGCAGGTACGATCATCGACAGCTCGACTTCGGGCGAGCCGCTCGCGTATCTGCACGGACGTGGCAATTTGGTTCCCGGCCTGGAGCGCGAGCTTGCGGGAAAGAATGCCGGCGACAAGCTGAGCGTGAAACTGGCGGCTGCCGATGGCTACGGCGAGTACGACAAGCAACTCGTGCAACAGGTTGCGCTGCGCTCCTTGCGCGCTGTCTCGGACCTCAAAGTTGGAATGCGACTGCAGGCGCAGACGCAGCACGGCCCGCGGACCGTGACGGTGACGCGCATCGCGGGCGACATGGTCACGCTGGACGGGAATCATCCGCTCGCCGGCAAGAACTTGGACTTCGAGATTGAAATCACCGCGGTTCGCGCTGCGACGCAGGAAGAACTCTCGCACGGCCACGTGCACGGCGCCGGCGGCCATCACCACTGAGGTCTACCGCGAGCGCTGCGTTACAGATCCGTTCAGCTGCCGGAACTCGTCGGCGAGGCGCGCTCGTTGGCGTTGGGCAGCGTCAAGCCGCGATATTCCAGCAACGGCCCGATGTCGGGCGCGCGTCCGTAGAAATCGTGGAACAGAGTCTGCGGGTCTTCGCTGCGGCCGCGCGACAGCACCTTGCTGCGCAGATAGTCGCCGTTGGCGCGCGACAGGCCGCCGCGCGAATGGAACCACTGCCCGGTGTCGCGCGCCAGCACTTCGCTCCACAGGTACGCGTAGTACCCGGCCGAGTAGCCGCCGGCGAAAATGTGCGAGAAGTAGGTCGAGTGATAGCGGGGTGGCACTGCGGGATAATCCACCCCGCTCTGCTGAAGCGCCGCGGCTTCGAAGGCCGACACGTTTTCCGCGGACGGCGCCTGCGACTCGCTGATCTGGTGCCAGGACTGATCGAGCAGCGCGGCGGAGATGTATTCGGTCGTGGCATAGCCTTGATTGAAGGTCTGGGCCGCCAACACCTTGCGCAGCAGCTCGGCAGGCATCGGCTCGCCGCTCTTGTAATGCTTGGCGTAGTGCGCGAGCACGGCCGGCTCGCGTGCCCACATCTCGTTGTACTGCGAGGGATATTCGACAAAATCGCGCGGCACGCTGGTACCCGAGAGCAGCGGGTAGCGCACGTTCGAGAGCATCCCGTGGATCGCATGCCCGAACTCGTGAAACATTGCCGTCACTTCGTCAAACGTCAGCAAGGCCGGCTGGCCGGGCTGCGGCTTGGGAATGTTCAGATTGTTGACGACCACGGGCTTGAGCTGGAACAGCTTCGACTGGCGGACGTAGTTGTTCATCCACGCGCCTCCCTGCTTGCTGTCGCGGGCGAAATAGTCGCCCAGGAACAGCGCCAGCGGCGCCCCGTCGGCATCGAAGACCTCGAACACACGCACGTCGGGGTGATACACCGCAAGGTCCTTGCGCTCCTTGAAGCTCATACCGTAAAGCTCGTGCGCGGCATAGAACACTCCGTCCTGCAGCACGCGATCGAGCTCGAAATAGGGTGCGACCTGCGGCTGGTCGAAGTCGTAGCGCGCCTTGCGCAGTTGTTCCGCGTAGTACGACCAGTCCCAGGCCTGCAGCGCAAACGGCTGGCTGTGATCCGCCGCGGCTTGCGCATCGATCAGCTTCTGCAGGTCCGCGGCGTCCTGCCTCGCCTTGGCCAGGGCTGCGGGCGCGAGCTTCGTCAGCATTTCGTGCACTGCCGCCGGAGTGCCGGCCGACTCGTCCGCGAGTTGATAAGCGGCATGATTCGCGTAGCCCAGCAGCGCCGCGCGCTCCGCGCGCAGCTTGACCAGCTTGGCGATCAGCGCCGTGTTGTCCGCGGCACCTGCAGTGCAGCGCTCCGTTGACGCCTGGTATATGCGCGCGCGCAAGCTGCGGTTCTTGAGCTGCGCCAGCGGCGGCTGGTTGGTCGTGTTCTGCAGCGGAATGAGCCATTTGCCGGCGAGGCCCCTGGCCGTGGCTGCCTGCGCCGCCGCCCCGATCTGTTCGGCCGACAGACCTTCGAGCTGCGCGGCGCTGTCGACGACGACGGCGCCATCCGCCGTTGCCTTGAGGACGTTCTGCCTGAACCGCGTCGTCAGGGAGGACAACTGTTCGTTGAGCTCGCGCAGCCGCGCCTTCTCTGCCTCGGAGAGGCGCGCGCCCGCACGCACGAACTGTGTGTCGTAGCGCTGCAGCAACTGCAACGACTCGGGGTCGAGATTCAGGCTCGCACGCCGGCGGTACAGAGCATCGACGCGCGCGTACAGCGCCGGATCCAGCAGGATCGCATCCTCATGCGCGGCCAGTCTGGGCGCCATCTCGGCGTCGATCTTCTGCATCTCGGGGTCGGTGTTGGACGCATTGAGATTGGAGAACACGGTGGACACCCGATCGAGCACTTGGCCGGAACGCTCCAGCGCGACGATCGTGTTCTCGAAGTCGGGCGGCCGGGGGTTGTGGGCTATCGCGTCAACTTCCCGGCGCTGCTCGCGCATCCCGGCTTCGAAGGCCGGCCGGTAATGCCCATCCCTGATCTTGTCAAAGGCGGGCAGCTCGTACGGCAGAGCGCTCGGCTGCAGGAACGGGTTATCGGCCATTGCGGACGTCCTGGTGCTTGGCTGTACGGATTCAATGGGGGCGGCTGGGGCTGAGCTGGCGGCCGCCGCACTGCTCGCCAGCAGCGCGAATAATACAGACCTCATGGCAATCCCTTCCTCAATGCTCGGTGCGCGTGAGGGTACGCCCCTTCGAGCGCTATTTCAGCCCGCGAGCCCTGCGGCGAGCGTTCCGGTCATAGAATCCAATCCTCATAGGTGTCGGCGGGAGCGTGCCATATGAGCACATTGAATTACGTCGGCGGATGCCAGTGCGGCAGCGTGCGCTTTGAGACCGTGGGCGAGCTTACCAATCTGTGCGTCTGCCATTGCTCCGACTGCCGCCGTAGCGCGGGTGCGCCGATGGTCGCGTGGGGTACCGTCGCACGCAAGGAATTCCGCGTGACGCATGGGCGGATGGCGGAATATCGATCGTCCGCGAAAGTCACACGCGGGTTCTGCGCGAGCTGTGGGACGTCGCTCACGTATGCTCACGATGAACGCGCGCATGAGCTCGATGTGACGCTTGCCAGCTTCGATGCCCCCGAAGTCCCGGCGCCGCAGGCTCACGTCTGGGTGCAAAACAAGCTGCCGTGGGTGGTCATCTCCGATGGACGGCCTCAGTTTGCCCGCGGCTCGAACGAGCCTGCCTCTTGACGACAAGCGTCAACCCGATTTGAAACCGATTTTGGCATGCGTGCCGTCGCAGAAGGGCTTCGTCGAGCTGCCGCCGCAGCGGCACAGGCGCGCGCTCGTCACTCGAGCCACGATGCGACCGGTGCCGCTCGTGATCTCGAGGTTGCCGCGCACCGCAAGCGGTCCGTTCGTTTGCGGCTCGATCGCCAGCACGCCATCACGCACTGGCAGCATGTCAGTCTTGCCGCTGGGCGGTTCTCCCGTGGCGGAGAATCCGACGTCGTGATGCGAGCCATCGCAAAACGGCTTGTTCTTGGAGGCTCCGCAGCGGCACAAAGTAGCCCGATAGCCTTGCGACCTCCCCTCAATCTTTAGCTCGCCGCGCAAGGCGTACGGGCCTGCCTCGCGGATGCTCGCCAGATTGACCGGCGGGGCGCCCTCATCACGTGCGCCGTCCAGCCGCCGGTAGCGGATTGCGCCGGAGGGGCACGCGTGTGCGATCTCGACCACCCGCTCGACATCCATTGCGTCCGGATGAATCCACGGCCCCTGCACGTTGGCGAGAAACACCTTCGGAGCGCCCGTCACGCAAAAGCGCGCATGAATGCACCGCTTGGCCTCGAACATCAGCTGCAGGCGCTTGCCGGTCGCCGTCTCGACCCCGTCGACGGTTGTTGGCGCGACCGGGCCCGGCGCAGAGCCCGCAGGCTGCGCCGCATCCGGCTCTGGAGCAGCACTGGCCGCTCGAGCAGCACCGGGAGCGGGCGCGCGTGCGGCCGCAGACAGGTCAAATCCGCGCGACGCGCTCTGCAGCTGGGAAGCCAGATGATCGGCAGCGACCCTGGCCCTGGGATCCCCACAATCGCGCAGCGCATTGGCTGCCTCCGCCAGTTGCGTCAGCCGCTCGACGAAATAGCGGCGCGCGGCGCGGCCCTGCGGGAAGGGAGCCGCGTCCCGCAGCGCCGTGAACGACATCCCCGCGTGGCACGCCGGATTCGAGGGTCCGGCCGGAAGCCGAGCCGCGCGCTCCGCCAGGGGCACCACCGCATGCATCACGCCGATTGCCAGATCCACCGCCAGAGACTTTTCAGCGCACGGCCCCGGCACCGAGTACGAATATCCGAGCAGCCGCAGCATCAATCCGTAACTGGCATTTGCGAGGTCCACCGCCGCGATCGCCTCCGGGTTCTCGAGCCACACGCGCCCTTCGGGACGCGGCGGCCGGCGCAGCACCGGATTGGTTGCCGCCGGGAACGCCGGCGCGAAGGCCGGATTCCTGCGGCACAGCTCGCGAAACTCCCCGCGCATCGCGGCAAACTTCTGGAAATGGGAATCGCTCGTGTCGCGCGGCGCGCCCTCCCCCTGTAGCACGATGGCATCGAAGGCGGCGAGCGCCGTCTTCAGACAAATGACCGGCTTGGCGCCGGCGAGCTCGATCTCGCTCGGCGAGAGCTGCAGAGCCGGATCACCGCAGAAGGCAACCGGCTCGCCATGAGTGGCGACCAGTGCGCGCAACCCCTGCGAGAGCGCAGCATAGAAGGCGCCCACCGTGTCGTAATTGATCGCCATGGGCGTCAGGCGCGGGCCCTCGCTGCCGCGCACGTAGTGCCGCTCGGCCGCAAATCCCTCGCCATCCTTCTCGGCCGAGCCGTCCGGGCGCTCCAGGAACACGAAGTGCTGCAGCGTCTCCGCCGTGAACGGCGCAAGCTTCACGACCACACTCGCCGGCAGGTATCCGGGATCGAGGGGAAAGTTGTTTCGCCCGAGCCGGGGCGTTCCGCACAGCGCGGAAGTGATGTTCCACACGGCCGCGAGATGACCCATCTCCTCGATGGCGACGTGCACAATGGTGCTGCGCCAGCGTGCGACCGCGGCGGCCTCCGCGGGCGACAAGCCGTCGGCTTCTCCGTCCTTGAGGCTGAAAGCCGCATAGAGATACGTGCACATGAGATTGTGCTCGAGCTCCGCAGCCTCGTAGAGGGCATGCAGCAGCGACTCGCGGCTCATCAATGTGGGAGAGGCGGCAGCGGCCATGGCGAGCTCCGGATCGAAAGGGGCTTTGCCCGCCTGTGTCTCATAAATCGCCGCGGCGCGCCACCCTACCCCGACGGCTAGCTGCGCCACTGCGGCTGACGGCTTACGATCGCTGGCCGAGCTCCGCGAGCGGGTCGCGCGCGGCGGCGCGACCGCGTGTCCTGCCCTCGGCCGGCTGTCGCCAGACAGGCCGGCGCACGAGCGTGCTCTTCCCGAACAGCGATTCGATCAGATCGACGGCGAGCACGGCCGTTCTGTTACGCACGTCGAATGCGGGATTGAGCTCGACGACATCCAGCGAAGCCAGGCGGCGCGTGTCGGCGATCATCTCCATGCACAACTGCGCCTCACGGTAGGTCGGGCCTCCGGGCACCGTGGTGCCGACGCCCGGGGCGATCTCCGGATCGAGGAAATCGACATCGAAGCTGACATGCAGGTGCGTGTCGCCGTCGAGGCCGGCGAGCGCCTGCTCCATCGTATTGCGCATGCCCATCTCATCGATGTGGCGCATGTCGAACACATCGAGTCCCTGCTCATGGACGAAGCGCTTCTCGCCCGAGTCGACGCTGCGAACGCCGATCTGGCGCACGCACGACGGATCGATGGCCGGAGCCCGGCCGCCGATCTCCACCAGCTCGCGCGGCCCGAAGCCGCACAGGCACGCCACCGGCATGCCATGCACATTGCCGCTCGGGGACAGCTCACGGGTGTTGAAATCCGCGTGCGCATCCAGCCACAACACGCGCAGCTTTCTGCCTTGCTCGCGGCAATGGCGCGCTACGGCGCTGATCGAGCCGATGCTCAGACAGTGATCCCCGCCCAGCAACACCGGCAGCCGGCCGTGACGCAACTGGTCATGTACGGCCTCGTGGACGGACTGGTTCCACTGCACGACCTCAGGCAGGTGTCGATACCCGGCCCGCGGCGGCTGCCAGGGGTTGCCAGGCCCGCTCAGATTGCCGAGGTCGTCAACCTCCAGTCCGCGCGCTTGCAGTGCGCCCTGTAGACCCGCCACCCGTAGCGCTTCCGGGCCCATGGACGCGCCGCGGTCGCCCGCTCCGACGTCGGTCGGCGCACCGATCAGACTCGCTATCCGCAAGCTGTTCATGCGAGCGCCCGGGCGGGGGCCGCGGTGGCGGCCGGCGCAGCCGCGAGCAACGCAAACAGATCCTTGGGATCCTCGAGATCCGGCACGATGTCGATCTGCCGATGCGCGCCGTGCTGCTCGTGGTGAATGCGCCGCAGGTAGCGCAGCGAGGCGAAATCCTCCAGCGCAAACCCAACCGAGTCGAAAATCGTGACATCGCGCTCGCCCACCCGTCCCGGGGCGCGGCCCGCGAGCACCGCCGCAAGCTCGGTGACGGGGAAGCCCGCCTCCAGCTGCTGAATCTCCCCTTCGATCCGCGACTGCGGCTCGAATTCCACTACGACGCGCGCCTCGGGCCGGCGCAGGATATCGGGGTGCAGCTCGGTCTTGCCGGGGCAATCGCCCCCCACCGCGTTCAGGTGCATGCCCGGGGCGACCATCTGCGGCGTCAGAATGACGGCATTGCGCTTGTCCGCGGTGACGGTCGTGACGATATCCGCGCCCTGCACCGCCGCCGCGGTCGACGCGCAACGCACGACCCGCAACCCGTTGAGACGGGCGCCCGCGAGATTGCGCTCGAGCTTGTCGGTGGCCGCCGGATCGGTGTCGTACAAGCGCACCTCACGGATGCCGAGCATGTGATGGAAGGCGATCGTCTGGAATTCGCTCTGCGCGCCGTTGCCGATCAGGGCCATGACGCCACTGTTCGGCCGCGCCAGCCGGCGCGCCGCCAGCGCCGAAGTCGCTGCGGTGCGCAGCGCCGTCGTCAGGGTCAGCTCCGACAGCAGCAGCGGATAGCCCGTCTCGACGTCCGCCAGCACGCCGAACGCGGTCACGGTCAGCAAGCCCACCGCGGTGTTCTTCGGATGACCGTTGACGTATTTGAACGAGTACAACCGCCCATCGCAGGCCGGCATCAGCTCGATCACGCCGACGGGCGAATGGGTCGCGTGGCGCGCCGACTTGTCGAACTCGCCCCAGCGCAGAAAGTCCGCCTCGATCTCGCCGGCCAGCTCTTCCATGAAGCGCGCCGGACCGCGACGGGCGACGAGCTGCTGCACGCGCTCGATACCAATGAAGTCGACCATGTTGCTGCTCCGAAAGGACGGCGGATGCCGCAGA
Source organism: Gammaproteobacteria bacterium (assembly GCA_005877705.1). GTDB lineage: Bacteria > Pseudomonadota > Gammaproteobacteria > Steroidobacterales > Steroidobacteraceae > 13-2-20CM-66-19. The sequence goes on along the minus strand of VBNY01000200.1, from coordinate 4,521 downwards.
CGGCCGGCCGCCGCTGACCATGGTGTTGCGGGCCGCCGCCAAAGAAAAGCCAGAAGACTGCTCAAAAGGAGCCCTGCATTGAGCAAAACGTCAGCATATTCTGGCGTTTCGGCTACAATGCCTGCACCGAGAAAGGTCAATCCCATGGACGACACCGATCGTCAGCTGATCGCGCTGCTGCGCACCAATGCCCGGGCCTCGGTGGCCTCGCTCGCGAAAACCCTCGGAGTGTCGCGTGGCACGGTGCAGAATCGGATGGCCCGGCTGGAAAGAGACGGCGCGATCGTGGGCTACACGGTGCGCTTGAAGCCGGATGTCGAAGTGCACCGCATTCGCGCGTTGATGACCATCGCCGTCGAGGGCAATCGGGTCGATGCCGTGATCAAAGCCCTGCGCGGAGATCCGGCCGTAACGGCGCTGCACAGCACCAACGGGCGGTGGGACGTGGTGGCCGAGCTGCGCGCCGACAGCCTCGAAGCCTTCGACCGCGTGCTGGGGCGCATCAGACTGTTGGAGGGGATCTCGCAGAGCGAGACCAGCCTGCTGCTGTCGACCCTCAAGCTGTAACGCAGCTCCCGAGGATTGCCTGCAGCAGGTATCGTGATACCGGCTCGCGGGTGCGCGTGCCTGGAGGAGTGCCGCACATGACTAGCTTTTACGACATCACCGTCCAGGGCATCGATGGGTCCGGCGACTTGTTGGGACGGCTGCGCGGCAAGGTGACACTCGCCGTCAACGTCGCGAGCCGCTGTGGTCTCACGCCCCAGTATGCCGGCCTCGAGGAGCTGCAACGCGAGTTGCGTGAGGAGAACTTCACCGTAGTGGGCTTCCCCTGCAATCAGTTCGCTGAGCAGGAGCCGGGCAGTGAGGTTGAGATCGTTCAGTTCTGCCGGACCACGTACGACGTCAGCTTTCCGCTGAGCGCCAAGCTCGAGGTGAACGGCCCGAATCGCCATCCCGTGTACGGATTCCTCACCGCCCGCGGGACCGGTATCCCGGGCGACATCAGCTGGAACTTCGAGAAGTTCCTGATCGGCCGCGACGGCAAGGTGCTCAAGCGCTATCCCCCCGAGACCAAGCCGCGGGACAACGGGCTGATGCAGGACATCGCCGAGGCGCTGTAGCCGCTCACGAGCCTCGAGGCGCTCGCACATGTCCGATGTTAAATTCGCACAGCAGATCGACAGCGCGAACCGCGGCAGGGCAACGTCTGGAGCCCTACACTTCGGCCGCCAATCGCGCAAACACTGCTTGCAGCGCATCTACCCGGGCAAGATACACACGCGGGTCGTGATCCGCGCAGCGCTGCCCGTCAAACAGACGCAAGCCGCGTCGCACATAGGCCTCGCCCGCTGCGGCGCCGCACAGGTGGATCACGGCGGCCAGGCGCTGCTTCTGTCGAAGTGTCGCGGACGTAACCCGATAGCGCGCCAATGTGCTCGCAACGTGCAGGTCGAGGTAGGCGGACGTGAGCTCGACCGCGTGACTCGGCACCAGGCGCCAATAGAGAGTGTTGAACCAGCACGAGCGCCAATCGTTCCAGGGCCCGTCGCGCACGACAGAATGATCGCGGATGCAATAGTGCCTTGCCTGCGCAAACGTTCCGTCTGTCATCTGGTACATGCCGACTGAGCTCGAGGCCGGGCGGTAGATCTCGAGCAGCCGCGGTTTCCACGACCAGCGCCAGTAAGTCCGCGCCACCGGATTTCCCGAGCCCTCCACCTGCGCGAGCGCGATAGGCGCGTACACACGCCAGGTCTCGGACGGCGTCTTGTAAAGCGTCCCACTGACGGGAAAGAACAACTCGGACGGCTTGCGGACGACTTGATAGATCCAGTTGACTGCAAGCGCGAGCGTCACTACGGCCGCCAAGCCGACGATGATCTGCGTGGCCGCCGGCGCGCGCCGCAAGGTCCGCAGCCACCGCCGTCGTAAACGCGCGCCGGGCCAGAGCCACCAGAGGCGCGAGCGCCGCCTGCGCTTTCCGCGGGTCGGCCGGAGGCCAGTGCTGGCAGGGTCGCGGCGCGGCATCAGATCCTTGCGAAACCAACACGGTTACGTGGCAACATCGCGAACGCACTGCCGCCGCCTTGTCCGATGGTCAAAAGTCGCCTGCGGCGCTTTTGACACGGCGCCCGAAAGGCGTGACTTTCGTTCGCCTTGAATCGTATCGTGGATCACTGCGCTGTGCTCACACCGACAGCTCGCCGCGGCGTATGGCCTGCGCGACCGCTTCGGCGCGGGTCGTTACGTCGAGTTTCTCGAACGCCGCCGCCAAATGGAACTTCACAGTATTGGTCGACACGCCGAGGGCGCGAGCGACGCCTTTGTTCGACGTGCCGCTCGCCACGAGTGCCAGGATCTGTTGCTCACGAGAGGTGAGAGGCCGGGCGTGAGTCCGGCTTGCACGGCCGCGAGTGCCGCCGCGAGCGCCGTTGCGGAGATCTCCGCATCCAAGGCTCCCCGCGCGCCCGCTGCGAGAGCCGCTCGTGCGACGCTCGCCGGCGCGACGCCCGACAGCACGATCGCGGGGACACTCTCGCGCACCGCCACCCGCACGAACGGCCGCGAGGACGGCCAGTCTCCGCCGGTCACGACTGTGGGGTTGACGCACTCTCGCACACCGCTCTCGAGCGCTGACAGTGAGGCCGCCACACGAATTGTCTCGCAGCCGGCTTCGAGCAGCCGCTCGTGCACCCGCTCACGAAACGACTCGCTGGCGGCCGCCAGAATGATGGTCACTGCGGCAAGCTTGGGGCGGCCGGCGGTTCCGCAAGACCCTCAAGCGCGCGGCCGCTCTCCCACCTCGACATTGACCACGACAGGCTTGCCTCCCCGCAACACCTCGAGCGCGACCACCTGGCCGGGTCGCACATCGGCAATTCGCTGGGCGAGACTGTCCGCGCCCTCCAGGGGCCGGCCGTCGACTCCCAGCAGCAGATCCCCGAGCTCCATCTGCGCCTGGGCTGCAGGCGAGCCCGCGTCGACCCCGCCCACAACAGCGATGCGGCGAGCCGTGCGCCCAAGGTGCGCGCGTGTCGGCTCGTCGAGCCACAGCGATTGCAGTCGCAGGCCGATGTAGGGCTTGGGCAGACGGCCATGGCGCTCGACCGCCGACACGATCTGCTCGACGGTCTGCGCCGGGATTCCGATGACGCGCCGCAGCGCTCCGGGTACGGCCATTGCGACGACGGCGCCCTGCATATCAATGACTGCCGCGCCTTCAAGCCCCGGGTCGAAGCGAGCGTCGAGCTCGAGGCGTTGCGCGATTTCGCCTCCACGTCGCGAGCGCCACCCCGGGCCCGCAAGCCGTACGCTGCCCCAGATCGCCGCAGGACCCTGCGGATCACGGCCGATGATCGCGATCGCCTCGCCCATGCGCAGAATCGGTGCAGGAGCTTGCGCGGGCAGCGGGCCTGCCTGCGCAATCCGCAACACGGCGACATCCGTCGCGAGATCCGTCGCCAGCACCTCTGCGCTTGCTGCACCGCTCTCGAGGTGCACCTCCAGGCGCTCGGCATCGGCGACCGCCTCAGCCGCAGTGACCATGAGGTCCCCGCGCCAGCGGATACCCGAGACGACCCGCCGGCGCCCCAGCGCCACCGCGCCAACTCTGGGGAACACCCTCGCCAGCAAACTCGCGCGTTCGTTGCTCCACTGCCTCAGCATCGGATTGCCTGCCATCTGCTCAGCACTCCCGGCGGTCCTGTTGGTCCACACTATGAGGTCAGAGCCTGCGCCCGGGCACCACCCAAATGGGTAAGCGCCCACCCGTGGGTGGAAACGCGGCGCCGCCGATGGATCCCCCGAAAGAGAGAGAGTGCGCTGCGCCGAAGTCGCGGCCGCGGTTGACTCTTGAGCCGTATTTCCTGCACGCGTCGCGCGAGCTAACTTGCTGCCGCGGTCGCGAGAGATCCAACAGCCGTACGACCGGGACGGCGGCGCGATGCAGGGGAGAGTGACGCTCATGAAGGTAAGGTCCATAGCGATCGCGCTCGCGATGCTGGCGCTGGCCCCGAAGGTGGGTGCGGCGGAGCTGGGGTCGCTGTGCCGCGATTGCCAGCTCCAGGTCGGCGTCGGCGGGACCTATCACTACTGGGGCTCGACCGGCGGGGTCGTGATACCCGTCACCCTGGTCTTCGACCACAACAAGTACGAGGTGGGCGTGTTCCGCATGGCCAACCAGCAGAGCCTCTACGATCCCCACCTCGGCGCCCAGCGCCAGACTGCCGAGCCCTACTGGGGAGCCTCCGCATCGCGCCGCTGGCAGCTGGTCGCGCGGCCGTCCTGGAACCTGTTCTTGGGATTCGGGGCATCCTACAAGACAGAGCGGGATGAGCTGTCGGTGACTCGCTGGAACTTCGCCTCGCAGCTCGGGGTGCGGCTGGCGGTGAACGGCCGAGGCTCCTTCGTGGAGCTCGCCGTGCGCCACTGGTCGAACGCAGGCATCAGGCTCCCGAATCGTGGCCAGGACTTTGCGACCATGAGCTTCGTGTTCTCACCGGCGCAGCTTGGAACATT
>VBNY01000296.1 GCA_005877705.1 Gammaproteobacteria bacterium | reverse complement strand
GCTGCAACGGCAGGAAGGTGTTGTCGGTATTCTGGTCGTGCAGCACCGCGTGCCGATGGAAGAAGGTGCCGCGCCCGCTGTCCTGGCCGCTGAGGCGGACCGAGAAACCGTCCTCGATGAGCGCCGCACAGGCGAGCGTCTCGGCGCAGCCCCAGTCGAGCGGCTGCTCGCCGGCGAGCATCTTCTTGCGGTTGGCGATGACCTGAGCGACGCGCGGATGGAGCGTAAAGCCCGCCGGAATGCTGGTGATGCGCTCGCCCAGGGAGCGCAGACGCCGCAGCTCGACCCCGGATTGCACGCGCTCGGTCCAATCCGCGTGGCCGTAGGTACTCCAGTCCACCGTGTACTTGTTGCCGATCATGCCCAGCGAGGCGCGCGCCTGCGGGCGCCCCTCGTCCAGGCCGCTGCGGTACTGCTCGATCATCGCGGCCGGCTCCGGCTCTGACAACACGCCCTCGGACACCAGTTTGTCAGCATAGAGTTTGCGCGCCGTTGGATGCTGTCGGATGACGCGATACATGACCGGCTGCGTCGCTGCCGGCTCGTCCGCCTCGTTGTGGCCGTGGCGCCGGTAGCACACGAGGTCGATGACCACATCCTTGTGAAAGCGCATCCGGTACTGCAGCGCCAGGCGCCCGACGAACACGACCGCCTCAGGGTCGTCAGCGTTGACGTGAAAGATGGGTGCTTCCAGCATCTTCGCCACGTCGCTGCAGTAAATCGTAGAGCGCGCGTCGCGCGGGTCCGAGGTGGTGAAACCCACCTGGTTATTGACGACGATATGGGCGGTTCCACCGGTGTAGAAACCGTGGGCCTGCGACAACTGCAGCGTCTCCATGACGACGCCCTGCCCGGCAAACGCGGCATCCCCGTGCACGAGTAACGGCAACACCCGATCGCCGCGCTCATCACCCCGCCGTTCCTGACGCGCCCGCACCGATCCTTCGACAACCGGGTCGACGACTTCCAGGTGCGAGGGATTGAACGCGAGTACGGTGTGGACGTTGCCGTTGGAAGTGCGCAGATCCGCCGAGAAGCCCTTGTGGTACTTCACATCGCCGGAGCCCTTGAGATGCGTCAGGTCGTACACGCCCTCGAACTCGGAGAACAGCTCGGAGGGCGATTTGCCCAGCAGGTTGACCAGCACGTTCAACCGCCCGCGGTGGGCCATGCCGATGACGACCTCCTCGATCCCGGCGGAGCCGCCGCTCTGGATGAGATCGTCCAGCAGGGGTATGAACGCATCCCCGCCCTCGAGGGAGAAGCGCTTCTGACCCACATACTTGGTGTGCAGGTAGCGTTCGAGCCCTTCGGCGGCGGTGAGCTGCCACAGGATGTTGCGCCGCTCCTCGGTGCTGAAGCGCTGCTGCAGGCGCCCTGACTGGAACTGATCCTGCAGCCACAGCCGCTCGTCCGAGTCCGACACGTGCGCGAACTCCGCACCGATCGTGCCCGCATAGATGTACTCGAGCTGCGCCAGGATGTCCCGCAGCTGCATCCGCTTCGGCACCGCATCGGTGCGGCTGCCGGTAAAGAACTCGGTGCCGAGATCGGCCTCGGAGAGCCCGAAGTACTCCAGGTCGAGCACGTGGGGCCGGGGCCGCTGCATCAGCCCGAGAGGATCGACCTTTGCCAGCAGATGCCCGCGATTGATCCAGATCTGGATGAGACGCGAGACCGCGGCCTGCTTGGCGGCGTTCCCCGCAGCCTCGCCCTGACCGCCGATCGCGCGCGGCTGACGGGCGCGCTCCACGATCGCCGCCCGGACAGGGCCATGGGGACGCTCGCCCCCAGCTGGAGCAATGCGCTCGAAATAAGTGCGCCAGCGCTCGTCTACGCTCGCCGGATCGCGAAGATATTGCTCGTAGAGGGCGTCGAGAAAATCGGCGTTGCCGCCGTGCAGGGGTGTCGGTTCAAGCATGCTGGGGAAGGACAGAGCGAACGGCTAGTTTAACGTAACGCGGCCCGCGAGCAAACGCGCGCGCCTCGCGTCCCGGAAGCCCTTCTAGGGCAGAGCCAGAGGCAGATCCAGAAGGCTGAACTCGTACACAACGAGCGTGCCGTAGCCCGCCAGCACGGCGTACAGCAACAGACCGACCGGAACTCGCCCGAAAGCCCTGATGCTCACCAGCACAGTCAGCAGCACGACGCCTGCAGCAGTGAGCCCGATCTTGACCAGCGCGAAGGCGAACGCCGATCCGCCCACGAGCGGCGCCATCAGAGGATTGACCTCGTGCGCCCCGCGCTCGACCAGCGTCAACGTCAGGAACGCGTCCACACATGACAACAGCACGATCAGTATCGCAATCGCTAGCCATTGCGGGTGATGCCAATCCACGCCGCCAACGCCGCCCTCGCCGCCGCGGCGCGGGCTGCGACGCCGCGGATTGAAACTGCCGTAGACCAGCGCACGCAGCACTTGCTTGCGGCGCTCCGGCCCGCGGGCACGCTCCTGCATGCGCTGGCGTGGCGATGATTCCTGGCTAAAAGTCGAGATGGGCACGATTTTGTTATTGTCCAGGGTGAGTGAGCATCTCGCCCGTGCATTGTAGCGGTGCGCCGCCTGTTCCAGGCTCGGGCAGAGCGTGACGCGAGTCACATCCCCCGCGGCAGGGAAGCGGCGCCGTACGCGAGCGCTGCACGCGGCGCAGATTATGGTATGGGCGGCCCATCAATGTCGGGCCGCTGCCGCATCGTGCGGGCGCTTGCCCGTCTCGATGAAGACCGGTACGGTGTCCTTCGAGCTGTATTTAATGCTCTCCTTAATTAAGTAAGAGTGCTATGATGACCCGAATGTTGATCCTCAGCGCGCTCGCCGACCCGACCCGCCGGCGCATCGTCGAGCTGCTCGCGGCCGGTGAGCTGCGCTCCGGTGAAATCGCGGGCCGGTTCCAGATCAGCGCGCCGGCGATCTCCCAGCACCTGAAGGTGCTCAAGCAGGCGCGGCTGGTGCGCGCGCGAGTCGAGGCGCAACACCGCGTTTACCAGCTCGACCCGGCCGGCTTCACCGAGCTCGATCAGTGGCTGCACGGAATCACACATTTCTGGCACGCCAGGCTGGAGGCGCTGCAGCGCGAGCTGCGCAAGCCAGTCGAGGTGAAGTCGCGCGCAACCAGAAGGAATCGACGCCATGGGCGCTGAGGCACAATTGACGAAGGTGGCGGCGGTGAGTTTCGAGCGTGTTCTGCCCGGGCCGATCGAGCGCGTCTGGGAATTCCTCACCCACGTCGAACGCCTGCCCTCCTGGTTCGGTGAGGGGACAATCGAGCCGCGCGCGGGCGGCGCCGTATACCTGCTGGGCGGCCACGTCCGCGGCGTGGTTACGCAGTGGCGCCCGCCGCGGCGCCTCGCGTACACCTGGAACGTCTTCAATCCGGGTGACAGCGAATCGGGTTATCCGGAGTCCTACCTGAGTCTGGAGCTCGAACCACGCGGCGAGGACGTTCTCCTGCGGCTCACTCACTTGCCTGTTCTCGAGCGGTTCGAGAAGCAGAACGCGATGGGTTGGCACACATTCCTCGACCTGCTCGCTGCGGCCCTGCGCGGCGACCCGCAGCAATCGCGGGAGGCTTGCATGAAGCGCAATGCGGCCCGCTACGGTGTCGATCTCTCCAACCTCGCGCGATGACAGCAGCCGCAGCGCTCTACAGCGTGATCTCGCTGATCTGAATGACGGGTTGCACGTTCGTGTAGTTCGGAATGTCCGCCATGATCTCAGCCGCGTGCGGCCCGAACGCCTTTTGAAACGCCTCCACCGAGTCGAAGGTCAGATGGCAGAGCGCGATATACGCGGGCTTCGATCCCGGTTGCCCGCCGCCGAGGCCCTGCTCGGCCGCGATGCTCTTGCAGGGTGGACCACATTTCCGCTGCACCATCGGCAGGTGTTTGCTGGTGTAGTACTGCATGTCGAACTTGGCGCCGGCGCTGTTGGGGTATAGGACCGTGACTTTGATCACTGGCTGCTCCTGGGCGGCTGCTCGGAGGGTGGAGTCTGCCGGATCAGATCCTGAGCCGCCACCGGCGGCTGCCAGCTGCGGCCGCAGCCGCCCGCGGCGAGCGACCTCGGAGCACACTCAAAAGAGCTATGCAACAGATTGATTTAACTGGCGCTTGCGGCCGGCTGATTCGAGAGCGCCGGCAGCGTGAAGAAGAACGCGGCGCCTCGGTCGGGGGCACTCTCCGCCCAGATCCTGCCGCCGTGGCGCTGGATGATCCGCTGCACGATCGACAGGCCGACGCCGGTGCCTTCGAACTCGTCGGCGGAATGCAGGCGCTGAAATACCCCGAAAAGCTTGTTGGCGTACTTCATGTCGAACCCGGCGCCGTTGTCGCGCACGAACAGGATCAGTTCGCCTGCCTGTCGGACGCTGCCCACTTCGATCACGGCAGGTGCGCGACCGCGCGTGAATTTGAACGCGTTGGAGAGCAGGTTCACGAACACCTGCTCGAGCAGCAATGGATCACCCTGACACTCGGGGAGCTGGTCGACTCGCAACTCGACCGTGCGCTCGCCTTCTCTCGTTCGCAGGNNNTGGTCGCTTCGCCAGCGGCTGACGGCTGAAGCGGCAGAACGCCAGCAGACCTTCTATCAGGCGATCCATGCGCCGCGCCCCTTCCACCACGTGTCCCAGCATCCGGCTGCCTTCCTCGGGAATGCCGGCGGCGAATTCCGTCATGTAGATGTCGCAGAAGCCCGTGATCGCGCGCAAGGGTGCGCGCAGGTCGTGCGAGACCGAGTAGGAGAATGCCTCGAGATCGCGGTTCGCAGTTTCGAGCTCGCTGATATATTGCCGCTCCCGCTCCTGCAGCGCTGCGTTGTCGAGCCGCAGCCGGCGCACGTCGAGCGCCCGCGCAATGACCGGCAGAATGACATTCAACCTGAAGGGCTTGAGGATGTAGTCGAGCGCACCGACCTGCATCGCTTTGACTGCGGTATCGATCGTGCCATGTCCCGTCATGACGACGCCGGCGAGATCCGCATCGACCTGGCGCGCCGCGTTCAGCAGACTGATACCGTCCATCTCGGGCATCATGAGATCCGTCAGTAGCAGCTCGAATGCCCCCGCCCGCAACGCGGCCAGCGCCTCCCTCGCCGAGCTGAAGCCGGTCGTCGAGTAGCCCTCCGTGTCGAGCGTGTGGCAAAGGGCTCGCATTTGCGCCTTCTCATCATCGACGATCAACAGGCGGCCAAGCGCGGGCGTGCTCATGCGGTGAGCTCCGCGAGCGCGGCCCGCAATTCGTGCAGGCGCGGGGGCTTGCTGAGCACCCGATCGACGTGCACCGGGGCATCGCCTTCGGCGAGCAGGCGCTGTCCCCAACCGGTGAGCAGAATGATCGGTGTGCGCGGCGCGATGCCCTTGATGGCGGCAGCGACTTTGCGG
>VBNY01000383.1 GCA_005877705.1 Gammaproteobacteria bacterium | reverse complement strand
TGTGACCGGCTGGACTGAGCACCGGCGCGCGCTGCAGCGCTGGACCTCCGTGTATCAGTCTGGCATCCCCGCCCGTTGCGGGAATCGAATAGACGTCATCGAGTAGATCGAAAACGATTGTTTGGCCGTCCGGACTCACGTCGAGGCTCATCCAAGTGCCCTCGCTCACCGTAAACGCGATATCCGTGAACGGCTGGCCGGTGTTGGACACGTCCCAGGCCTCCTCGGCAGGAGCGGTCGGTGAACAGAATGCGAAGCCCAGTAACAGCGCTGCAAGCGCAGCGGACGCGGCTCTGTGGTCAGTTCTGTGCACGATTCCCCAGGCAAACTCGCATTCGCGCAAGCGGCGCGAAATCCAATGATGCCGCCAACCGGACCCGCCCGCCGTGCAAACGGCCGCACGATCTGGTGCTAAATGAGCACCGCGGAGCGCCTTTTTGTCATCTGTTCAAAGAGCTGGCCACGGCCCTATTCTCGAGCCGGAATAGGGGGTTTCCTAATCCTATCGAGGGCCATGCCGACAATGAAATCACGCAACGTGCTGCTCTTCGGATCTTCACTGGTGATCATCGGGCTCGGGCCACCTGCGATCACGATGGCGCAGGAAACTGCTCTCGAGGAAGTCATCGTAACGGCGCAAAAGCGGCAGGAGCGCCTGATCGACGTCCCGGTGAGCATCGCCGCCATCAGCGGCGAGGAGCTGCAGGAACGGGGACTCAGCTCCATACAGGACATCGCCTTTGCGGTGCCCGGCATGGCTACCCGAGAGGATGGACCTGGCAGCTACACGATCTTCATGCGTGGCTTGAGTAACCAATATGGAACGGGCGCCCTCGTCGGGATGTACCTCGATGAGGCGCCGCTCTCCCTGACCGGCTTTGACCAGCTCGACTCCAGAGTGATGGACCTGGATCGCCTCGAGGTCCTCAAAGGACCTCAAGGTACGCTCTACGGCCAGGGTTCCGTAGCCGGCGTTGTTCGCTATGTCACCAAGGACCCGGTGCTCGATGCGTTGCAGGGGCGCCTGGAGGCCTCGGTCGCGGCGGTCGAAGGCGGCTCCGGGAAGCAAAGCCTCACGGGCATCGTCAACTTTCCACTGGTCAATAATGTCTTGGCCGTACGCCTCGCCGGAACGGTTGAGAATGGTGGCGGCTGGCAGGACCAGCCTCAGGCCGGGATCTTGAATGGCAACTATCAGGACCTGAAGAATCTCCGAGGTAAGTTGCTGTGGAGCGTGACGGACGGGCTCGTTGTGAAAGCGATGGCCGTCGTGCACCGGAACCAGAGCAAGCTCGGCCTGGGCTACGAGAACCCGGATCACACCGTCTTCGTTGCCATCGATCCGAGTAAACCGCTCATTCCGAAATCCTTCGACTACAATCTCTACAATCTCGATGTCACTCAGGACTTCGCCGCAGCCCAGCTGATCAGCTCCAGTACCTACATTCATCTCGAGCATCACTATCCGTTCTCTTACATCGGCGGACCCGAGACGATCTACGGCGGCTTGCTGGGGGGCAACGATACTCGACACGTGGCCGGGAAGCAGTTCTCTGAGGAGTTACGGCTGGCTTCGAGGGGCCAGACGGCTCTGAAGTGGACGGTCGGTGCCTTCTACCGGAGCTTGAAACGCGACTTCGACGACATCTATGACACGCTGTACGCCGGAGTCGTGTATCCGAATGCGACTTATGTCCAGAACGACAAGTACAACTCCTATTCCCTCTTCGGAGATGCGTCCTACGACATCACGCACCGGTTTACGCTCGGCGCAGGCGCGCGCTACTTCCGAGACAATCAGTCTACCTTCGACGGAGCCTCGGTGGCGTGGGACCGATTCCACTCGACCGACCCGAGGGTGTACGCATCCTATAAGGTGAGCGACGCCATGAATGTCTACGGGAGTGTGGCAAAAGGCTTCCGCAGCGGTGGTTTCAATCACGGGAATCTGCCGACTTACGGTCCGGAATCCCTCATCAGCTATGAGCTCGGCACCAAAGGCCTGATCGCCGGCGGGGCGCTCAGTTTCGAGGCCGCCGCCTACTACAGCGACTACTCCGATATGCTGCGGCGAGGTCTGTTGTTCGTCGCATCGACCGCGAGCTTTCAGTCCCTGACCAGCAATATCGGCACGGTGCACATCAAGGGCCTCGAGGGCGGCCTCACCTGGCGGGCGACCCGGCAGTTGACCTTGAACACGACGGCTTCCTGGATCCGCAGCGAGGTGGTCTCGGTCAACGCCACCGACGCCACCAACATCACCGGCGACTCCGTGGATTACGTACCGAAATTCGCCGGCACCGTGAGTGGCAATTACGCCCTCCATTGGACCGACCGGCTTCCGGGCTACGTACGCGTGGATTACAGCTATCGTGACAAGGTCGACTACACCGATCGGACCAGCTTCCCCGCCGGCAACGTTCCGCAGACTTCCGATGCCATCGGATTGCTCGATGCGCGATTGGGCGTAAGCTGGGGTAAAGGCAACGTAGAGCTGTTCGGATCGAACCTGACCAATGAAAACCGGTGGATCGATCCCTACCACGCCTGGGCCAACGCCAACCGCACCCGGCCGCGGATGCTTGGAGCGAGAGTGGGATACGAGTTCGATTGAGGACCTGTGATCGAGCCGCCGGAGGGCAGCGCGCGGGAGAGAGTCCGGAACATGGCGCTCAGTCATCGCCGCCGTCGCCAGCGCACTCTCGGTTGGCGCGGGCGCAGCCGTGACGATCGCGCTCATTGCCTCCCGCCCTACTCTGGCCGATCAGGCGACTTTGAGTCCAATAGTCGACTCTGCCGACAAAGTGCTGCGGTTCGATTGGCCAGCGCTGCACATCGGGACAGGTGAATATGAGGAAGGCCCTACGGGCGTTACCGTCTTCTATTTCCCGCACAGAGCGCTCGCGGCCGTGGATGTCCGTGGCGGTGGTCCAGGAACCGTCAATACCGACTACCTGCGTCTGGGTTACGACACGCCTGAGCTCGACGCCGTAGTCTTCTCTGGAGGATCCTGGTACGGGCTCGAGAGCATCACGGCCGTCGGCACGGCCTTGAAGGACGACGGAATTCGCGACGGGACGTGGACGAATCTGGCGCTCTCCGTCGGTGCGATCATCTACGATCTGGGCGAACGGCGCCTGAACGAGATCTACCCTGACAAGCGCCTCGCCCAGGCCACATTCAGGGCAGCGCAGCCTGGGGTATTCCCTTTAGGTGCACACGGTGCCGGACGATTTGCCAAAACCGGCGGTCTTTTCGGGTGCAACGCCTATTCCGGCGAGGGAGGAGCATTCCGTCAGGTCGGCGAGATCAAGATCGCTGCTTTCGCGGTAGTCAACGCATTCGGCGTGGTCGCCCGACGAGACGGTCGCGTTGCGGCCTGCTACGGTGATGTGAAATGGGCCAAGGATCTGCGGACCGTCGACCTGCTCGCCGCTTACCCGGCAAGCCGTAAGGCTGGCTCTGCGCTTACGTCCTCGGCCAACGAGAGTAGACGTAACACAACAGTAAGCCTCGTTGTCACGAACGAGAAGCTCAATCCGGCCGACTTGCAGCGGCTTGCAACCCACGTACACAGCTCGATGGGTCGGGCGCTCCAACCCTTCGCCACCGAGTTTGACGGCGATGTTCTGTACGCCGTGTCGACCGGCGAGCTGGACGCGGCTAATGCCGCTTCCTCCTTCTCCACTCTCGATCTCGACGTCACGGCTGCCGAGGTCATGTGGGACGCGATCCTTGCCTCGGTTCCAGAGCAGCCAGCGGTAACGCAGACCCCGGCGCTGGCGCGCGCGACGGGGAAAGCCGCAGACTTGCGGCGGTACGCCGGGGAGTACGTTTTCAGCCCTCTCGTGAGCGTGCGGATCACGGCCGCACAGAACCGGCTCTTTGCGCAAGCTACGGGTGCGCGCGCGGCGTACGCAATCGGCAAGGATGCTCCCGTCGAGCTTGAGCCGATCTCGGCAACGGATTTTACCGTACCAGGTCGTTATCCTTTGGTTGTGAGTTTCCAGCAGCCCGGTCGACTAGTGATGAATCCGGGTCATTGGGAGCAGATCGGTACACGCAAGGGCACCCGACGGAGTGATTGACACCTGCAGCGCCTTCGTCTCTCAGAGGGCACGGCGGCGATATACGCGACTCAATCAGTGCCTGCACTGCTCAATTTCAGCGTACGCCTCAACGGTCGCTGAAGGATCGCAAACAGCACTGCGCCAACGGCAGCAATCGCGGCGTGCATGAGCCAAAACGTTTGGGCCGGCAGCTTCTCGTAGAACCTCCCGAGCCATCCACTGCCGACGCCTCCCGCGAAGATCGCAAGGTAATAGGCGCCCACCATCATCGCGTTCACCGACGCGGGCGCGGCACGTGAGATCAATCCCAACATAATCGGTCCTGCATACAGATACGCGCAGGCTCCGGTGAGGTGGAATAAGAGCGGCCACACGAGCGCGACCCGATGAGCGCCTGCGAACAGCTCCCCAAGGGTGAGCCAAACGCAGCTTGCCGCAAACACCGCACAGCCGATCGCAATCTTCGACAGATCATCCGGTTCTGCAGCTCGGCGTGCTTGCCGCCCCCAAAACCACAACACCAGCGGCGCAAGGGCAACGACTGCCACAAAGTCGATTGATTGGAACCAGGTTACCGGAATAGTGAGATCGAGAACGCCGCGGTCGACCCGATCGCGGACCCAGAGCGCGTACGTGTTCCACACCTGCGTCTGAGGTATCCAGTACAGCGCCGTGATGGCGAG
>VBNY01000382.1 GCA_005877705.1 Gammaproteobacteria bacterium | reverse complement strand
CGCTCGTGCCCATCGAGGAAACCGCCGAGGCGATGCGCACGCTGTACGATCAGGGGAAGATTCGCGCCATCGGCATCAGCAATTTCTCGGTGGCACAGATGGAGAGCTTCCGCCGGGTTGCGCCTCTGCACGTGCTGCAGCCGCCCTACAACCTGTTCGAGCGAGCCATCGAAGCGCAGATTCTCCCCTACTGCCGCGCAAACAACATCGCGACGCTCGGGTATGGGGCGCTGTGTCGCGGGCTGCTGAGCGGCCGGATGCGGGCGGACTCCACCTTCGAGGGCGACGATCTGCGGCGGCTCGACCCGAAGTTCCAGCCGCCCCGTTACGCGCAGTACCTGACGGCCGTTGCGCAGCTCGATCAACTCGCGCAGGATTTTTTCCAGCGACGCGTGATTCACCTGGCCGTACGCTGGATGCTCGACCAGGGCATCAGCGTCGCGCTCTGGGGCGGCCGCCACCCCGACCAATTGGAGGCTGCGCTCGGTGTGGCGGGCTGGTCGCTCGGCGCTGCAACGCGGGCGAGAATCGATCGCATCCTGAGTGAGGCGATCACCGATCCCGTCGGGCCCGAGTTCATGGCGCCCGACCTGCGAGAGTGACATTGAGGACCGCACCACGGTTCATTTACACCGTGTGATTCCCAAACAAGGTTGAAACGGCCCGGCGGAACTCGCAGCGCACCACGTGCAACGCCTCGAGACGCGGCTATTGGCCGACGTAGCTGATCCGCCAGATCGAGTTCGAGCCGTCGTCGGTCACCAGCAATGAGCCATCGAGCGCGGTGATAACGCCTACGGGACGGCCCCATACCTGACCGTTCGCGAGCACGAATCCGGTCAGGAAGTCCTGGTATTCTCCGCTGGCCTTGCCGGTCTGGTGCAGCGGTACGCGGATAACCTCGTAGCCGGTGCGAACCGACTTGTTCCAAGAGCCATGCTCGGAGGCGAAGATGTCCCCCTTGTATTCATCGGGGAACTGCCGGCCCTCGTAGAAAGCAATCTGCAAAGATGCGTTGTGTGGCTGCAGCAACACGTCGGGCACGATGACACGCTCCCGCAGTTCCGAGTGCTTGCCGACGTGACGGGGGTCCTGGTGTGCGCCCACGTACCACCAAGGCCAGCCGTAAAAGCCGCCCTGGCGGACCGAGGTGATGTAATCGGGCACAAGGTTGTCGCCGAGGGCGTCGCGTTCATTGACGGTGCACCACAATCGACCGGTCCGCGGATCAACGGCCAGGCCTGATGGGTTGCGGATTCCAGAGGCATAAACGCGCATGTGCGAGCCATCGGGGTCGAAGGCCAGGATATCGGCGCGATACTTTTCCGCCGAACTCGTGTCCGGGTCATCGACGTTCGATTCTGAGCCTACCGCGACGAACAAGGCCTTCCCGTCGGCAGAAAAGGCGACGTCCCGCGTCCAGTGCCCGCTGCCGTGCGGAAGGTCGACGACGTGTGCAGCGACACCGGTTGCCTTGAGGTCACCGTTGCGGTAAGGAAAGCGCATGACCGAGTCGGTATCCCCCACGTAGATCCACTTCGGATCCGGGCCGGCCGGATAGAAGGCGATGCCGTACGGTTTGTTGAGACTTCGCGCGAAAACCTCGGCGCGCTCAGGCTTGCCGTCGGCGTTGAGCCCGCGGAAAACGCGGATCTGCCCGCCGCCGCTTTCCGCGACGAAGACATCACCGTTGGGCGCCACACGTATGACGCGCGGTGTCGCGAGACCGTCCGAGTAGAGTTGGACCTTGAAGCCGTTGGGAGCCTTCGGCCACGCGTCGGCCGGGCGGGCGACGATGGCCGGTGCGTTACCGGCGGAGCTCGTCGCAAACGGTGCGGGTAGATCGCTGAGCGTGATCTTGTGCACCGTCCCTGGCACCTCGAACCGGAAATCAGTGAACGGCGCCGGCGGAGGCGGCGCAGTAATCGGTGTCATGGATGCGGCAACGGGCGCCGGGCCAACGACAGGCGCACTGACCAGCGTCTTCAGATAGCTGACGAGCTGCCAACGCTGCTGTTCGGGTAGCGAAGCCCACGAGGGCATCGCGCCGCTGTTGGATCCTTTGGTGATGAACCAAAAAACCTCGCCGTCTGCCACGTTCTGCACCCGCCCGTGCGCTAGCGCCGGAATATTGCCGGCGCCTTCCGCGCTGCGCCCGTGACACCCGGCGCAGTAGGCCGCGTAGAGTTTGCCGCCGGCTTGTGCCGCCGGTGCCTGACCGCGGTACGGGTTCTCGAGGCTCGCCGCCGAGAGGGGGGCATGGTGAAAATCGGGTGACTCCGCCCGCCCTACCG
>VBNY01000386.1:2124-4856 GCA_005877705.1 Gammaproteobacteria bacterium | reverse complement strand
GCACGTTGGCGAGCTTGGCGGCATCGCCGATGCGCGCCACCTTGATGCGCAGGATGGTGATCTTGTCCAGCAGCTCGCCGGGGGAGATGGGGACGAGAACGTCTTTCATGACCGTAATCGTAACAACTCGTCGAGCCGTGCGGTGACCTGATCGATGCTTATGAGGTCCATGACACCGCGCTCCTCGATCTTGTGCGTCCACGGCAGCCTCTCCGGGGGACTGCCGCGGAATCGCCGTGCCGCTTCGGGATACGCATCGACACACCACGCACGCGACAGATACGGGCCGCTGCGCGCGGGATTGGTTGCGGCGTAGAGCCCCACGACCGGTGTGCCGACCATCGTCGCCATGTGGGCGGGCCCGGAATCGGGACTCAGCAGGGCCGTGGCGCGCGCGAGGAGCGCCAGCAGCTCCGGCAGCGTGTCCCGGCCAATCTGGTTGATGAGCTTGGCATGGGCGGCTTTCTCAATCGCCGCGCCGGTGTCTCGCTCGAGCGCGCTGGGTCCGCCGGCCAGGATCACTCGCATGCGGTGACGGCGCGTCGCGTAATCGGCAACCGCAGCGTAGCGCTCGGCGCGCCAGTTGCGCAGCGGGTGACTCGAACAGGGACTGATCACCAATGTCGGTTGGGTGTCGGGTATCAGGCCTTGGGCGTACGCCCGTGCGCGCTCTGGAAGCGCTACGTCCCAGCGCAACAGCCGCTCTCGGATGCCGAGCGCTTCCACGAAACCAAAGAAGCTGTCGAGCACATGCTCGCGCGCGCGCGGGGCGATCTGCGCATTGGTGAACATCCATTGCAGCTCGCGGGCGCGCGCGCGGTCGAAGCCGAGTTTGGTCGTCGCCGGCACAGAGAGCGCCACCAGGCTCGCGCGCAGCGCAAGTTGCATGTGCAGCAGCACGTCGAATCGCCGGCCGCGGAGCCGGCTGCGCACAGCATGCCATGCCGCGATGCCGCCGCGCTTGTCCACGGTGATAAACTCGACCCCGCTGATGAGGCTCATGAGGCGCGCTTCGCTCTGGCCGGTGATCCACGTGAGCTCGGTCGCCGGCCACGCATGCTGTAGCGTACGTATGACCGGCACGACGTGACAGGTATCGCCGAGCGCCGACAGCCTCAGGATGCAGATTCTGCGCGGCGGTTCGGCGAGAGGCAGCAAGATCAACTCGACTCCGCTGGAGGACCGTTGATGAGTGGGCGTTGGTCGCTCGGCTCGGAAGTGAAACACAGCGCCATCAGCGGCGGCGCCATGCTATATGACGCGTCGCGGGTGAGCAATTTGAGCCCATCCTGGTTCGATCCGCGGCACTGGCAGGGGCGCGGCGAGCTCGACGGCGACGCGCAGGGCCGCGGCGCCACCTATTACATCAAGACCGGCGGCAAACGCTTTGTGCTGCGCGACTACCGCCGGGGCGGTTTGATGGCGCATGTGTCTGCCGATCGTTACTTCTGGCGCGGCGGAGAAGAGCGCACACGCCCGTTCGCGGAGTGGGCGCTCACGTATCGACTGCATCGCGCGGGACTGCCGGTGCCGGCGCCGCTCGCGGCTCGCTATCAGCACAGCGGCTCCACCTACGTCGGTGACATCATCACGGAACGGCTTGCGACGGTGGGATCGCTCACCGAGTGCCTGCGCACCGGTGCCCTTTCGATCGTCACCTGGGTCGGAATCGGGCGCTGCATCCGGCGATTTCACGACCTCGGCGTGTGCCACGCGGATCTGAACGCGCACAACATACTGCTCAGCGAGGAGGCCGTGTATCTGATCGACTTCGATCGTTGCCAGCTGCGCAAGGCGGGCCTGTGGCGCGATCGCAATTTGGTGCGCCTGCGCCGCTCGCTCGAGAAGATCACTTACGGCCTGCCCGCCGAGCGTTTCACGGAACCCGACTGGCACGCCCTGCTCGATGGTTATCGGCGGCCAGCCGCCGACCGGCCGGAAGCCGCCGCCGATCAGATACGACCGAGCGCCTGACCGGTCCGGCACCACCGCCTTGCGATTCCTTTACATTCTCGCGGTTTATCTGGCTGCACCCGTGGTTTCCGCGGTCACGTTGTGGCGCGGACTGCGTGACCGCAGCTACTGGCATCACTTCGGCGAGCGGTTTGGCTTCGGCGCGAGGCTCGAAGGCTCCGGCATCTGGGTGCACGCGGTCTCGGTCGGTGAGGTGCAGGCGTCCGCGGCGCTGGTGAGCACGCTGCGCGAGCGCTATCCCGAGGTGCCCGTCATTGTCACGGCGTTCACTCCAACCGGCGTGCAGCGCGCACGCTCGCTGTTCAAGAATCTGGCGGACGTTCGCTATATCCCGTACGACCTGCCCGGGTCGGTGCGGCGATTCCTCGACCGAGTGCACCCACGACTGGCGGTGATATTCGAGACCGAGCTTTGGCCCAACCTGTATCGCGAGTGCGGGCGCCGGCGTGTGCCGCTCGTGCTGGCGAGCGCTCGGCTCTCGCCGCGCTCTGTCGAGCGCTACCGGCGTCTTGGGGCGCTGTTCAGGGAGACTCTGGCGCGCGCAGTGATCGTAGCCGCGCAAGGCGCGGGTGATGCGGATCGCTTCCGTTCACTCGGCGCCGATCCCGACAGCACGCACGTCACGGGTAATCTCAAGTTTGACTTCGCCGTGCCGCCGGATATCGCCGAGCGCGGGCGCCGGCTGCGCGAGCTCTACGGATCCGGCCGCCCTGTGTGGGTGGCTGGTAGCACGCACTCTGGGGGCGAAGAGGAGGCCG
>VBNY01000386.1:0-2109 GCA_005877705.1 Gammaproteobacteria bacterium | reverse complement strand
CGCGGGAGTGAGATTCGTACGCCGCTCCCAGGAGTTCTCGCGGGTCGCGATCGATCAGGCCGAAGCGTTGTTGCTCGATTCCCTGGGAGAGCTGCTCGAGTTCTACGCCTCGGCCGATGTTGCGTTCGTTGGCGGCAGTCTGGTGCCGATTGGCGGGCACAACCTGCTCGAGCCCGCGGCGCTGGGAGTGCCGATACTCACCGGCCCACATAACTTCAACAGTCAAGATATCGCGCGGCTGCTGATTGCGCGCGGCGCGGCCGAAGTCGTGCACGGCTGGCAGGAGCTCGCCGACCGAGTGACGGCGCTGCTTGCCGACCCTGATGCTCGCGCGCGCATCGGAGAGCAGGGGCGCGCCTCGGTGGACGGCAACCGAGGCGCGCTCGTGAAGCTGCTGTGGTTGATCGAGCCGCTGTTGGCGGAGCGCGCGTAGGGCGAAGGTCAGGGCGGCCGATTGGGGCCAGGTGGCTTGGGCCTTCGCGGCGGGGACGGCGCCGCAGGCGGGGTCAGCGGAGCGGGTGCTGGCTGGGTCGAGCTCGGTGGGACCGTCGGTGAGAGCGTCTCGGGCGTCGCCACCGGGGGCGAGGTCGGCGCGGATTCGGCGAGCCAGTTGTTGATCTCGACCAGCTGCGCGCGGTCCAGGTTGCCGGCCGCGAGCCGCAGCTGGATGACACTGACGATGTAATCGTAGCGGCTGCCGGAATAGTCTGTTTGCGCCTGCACCAGCGTACGGCGGGAGTTGAGAACATCGACGGCTGTTCGGGTGCCGACCTCGTAGCCCGCCTCGGTGGCTTTGAGCGCCGTGCGGCTCGATTCGAGCGCCTGGCGCAGCGCCTGGACGCGTGCAATGCCGCTGATGACGCCGAGATAGGCGTCGCGTGCCTGCCGCTCCGTGGCGCGGGAGCTCTGCACCACCTGCTCCTTCGCGGCGATCCAGAGGTATTGAGTCTCGCGTACGCGCGACTGCGTGAAGCCGCCGCTGAAGATCGGGACAGTGACCTGCAGCGAGTACTGTCTGTCGTTGATCTTGCTGCCGAAGTTCTCCAACCGCAACGGCGCTGAGTTGGGCTCCGCGATCACCTCATCGGCGTGGTTGCGCGAATATGACCTGCTCGCCATGAGATCGAGCGTGGGTAGATGCCCCCCGAAGGCCACGCGGACATTGTCTCGGGCGATGTCCGCGGCGAGGCGGCTCGCGATCAGCGAGAGGTTCTGTTCCTGGGAGGTCTGCACCCAGCGGCTCTGATCGGCCGGCTCGGGCATGTTGAGCGGCATGTCCGCGCCGGGTTTCGACAGTGCATCGTATTTCTGGCCGGTGATCTCCTGCAGCTGATCCTCCGTGGTGGCGAGCGTACGTTTGGCAGCAATGACCGCCGCCGCGGCCGTGTCTCGCGCCGCTTTGGCCTCCTCGACGTCGGTGATGGCAATGAGGCCCACTTCGAAGCGCTTATTGGCTTGATCGAGCTGTCTGGCGATGGCCTCCAGGGACGCCTGCTGCGCGTCGAGATTGTCCACGGCCGCCAGCACTGCGAAGTAGGCCTGGGAGGCTCGGAGGATCAGGTTCTGCTCGGCCGCCTGGTAGGTGGCCTCCGCTTGCGCAACCTGGCTGTCGGCGGCCTTGAGCGTCATCCAGTTGGCCCAGGAGAAGACGTTCTGCCGCAGGTTCAGGCTCCACTGGTTGCGGGTGGTATCGGCCGTGCTCTGGATCGGAAACCTGACCAGCTGTCCGTTGGCGTCGAGGAAGAAGCTGTCCTGAAAGCCCGCCGAGTGATCACGGCCCTCGGAGGCCGACCCCGCCAGCTGCGGCAGAAGAGTCGACCAGGCCTGGGGGCGGGCCTCGCGAGCTGCCAGGCGGTTGGCGTCGGCCTGCCGGATCTGCGGATCGTTGTGCACGGCGTCCTCGAAGACGCCCACCAGATCCTTGGCGGAGGCGGCACCGGCGAGCACGAGCAACACCAGGGCGGTTAAACCACGTTTCATAGTATTCCCTTTAAATTCAGTGTCGTACGTACGATCCAGGTGTTATCCCCAGCATAACGCCCGGCTGTCTTTTCGAGCGCCCCGGCGCTCGAGGCGCTGCGGGTGCGGATTCGAACGAATCGCTAGAAC
>VBNY01000385.1 GCA_005877705.1 Gammaproteobacteria bacterium | reverse complement strand
CGTGGCGGCCGGCGCGCGTTATGCCGCGCCTCAATACGGTCATCGCTCCGCCGGATATGCCTCGGGCGGGCGTGGGAGCGCAGGGAGCACCGGCTATGTCGACCACGGCTATTACGGGCGCGGCGGCTTCGGCCATCGGCCCTACTGGGGCGGCGGCTATTGGCGCGGAGGCTACTGGCCTCATGTCTACTACGGCGCCGGCTTCGCCTGGTTTCTCCCGATCCTCCCCCTGGGCTATGCCACGTTCTGGTGGGGCGGTATCCCGTACTACTACTGCAATGACGCCTATTACACCTGGAGACCCGACTACGACGGCTATGTCGTGACGGATCCGCCTCCCGTGGCCGAAAGTGCATCCGGCGATGATAGTGGAGATGACTCACAGTCCGGGGGCACGGCAGACGTCTACATCTATCCCAGGAACGGACAGAGCGACGAGCAGACCTCCAACGATCGCTTCGAATGCCACAAGTGGGCGGTGGGACAGACGGGCTTCGACCCGACCCGTTCGTCGCAGACATCCGGGACCGCGTCCGAGTACCGGCGGGCCATGATCGCCTGCCTCGGCGCGCGCGGCTACAGCGCGAAGTAAACCCGCTTGGTCCGTGCCCGCGGCGCGTCCAGGGGCGCGACGGATCCGTGAGACACGGTTTCATAAAACACGCGACTTCGAGCGGCTCACTGCTGTTGGTTTTGGGTCTGGCGGCAGCTGGGCTCGAGGCGCGGGTAATCCGTGTAGAGGTCGCTACCCGAACCGCGGTACTCGACGGCAAGACTTTCGGGGACGTCGGACCCTACGAGCGTATCGCTGGCCGCGTTTACTTTTCGGTCCCGATCGGCAACCCGCACGATGAGCGTATCGTCGATCTGCGCAACGCGGTGAATCTGCACGACGGAGAAGTCGGGTTTTCCGCAGACTTCATCGCGCTGCGGCCGCAGCACGCCGCGCGCGGCAACGGCTCGCTGCTGCTGGAGATACCCAACCGTGGACGGGTGCGCATTGTTTCTCTGGTCGACGGCGGTGACCCGGACCTTGCGACGGATGGCGGAGACGGCTGGCTGCTGCGTAACGGCTACACCGTAGTGAGTCTCGGCTGGCAATGGGACGCAGCGGGCCCAGAGGCGCTGCGGTTATATGCGCCGACCGCCCGGGAAAACACTGGCGCCAGGATCACCGGCTTGCTGCGCGGAGACCTGATGCTCTCGCGGGCGATGGAGGAGATTCCGCTGGGGCATCTGATCCTCGGTGCGATAGGTGGGAGCGAATATCCGGTCGCTGCGCGCAACGACCCGCGCAACGTACTCTCGGTACGCGACTCGCGTAGTGCCAAGCGCAACGCGATTCCCCGCTCCGCGTGGAGCTTCGCCCACACGGTCGGCGGGAAGCTGCAACCCAGCGATCGTCACATTCATCTGAACGGGGGTTTTCAGCCCGGCAGGATCTACGAGTACGTGTATGTCGTCGCCGACCCGGTGGTCGCGGGTCTCGGGTTCGCGAGCGTGCGCGACTTCGCCTCGTATGTGAAGCACGCCCCGGATGGCGTTGTGCATGCTGCGCGCGTCTACGGCGAAGGCATCTCGCAGAACGGGCGCTTCCTGCGCGACTTCCTCTACCAGGGGTTCAACGCGGACGAGGATGGCAGAGCCGCGCTCGACGGAGTTCTCGCGCACGTCGCCGGAGCGGGCCGCGGCAGCTTCAACTATCGCTTCGCCCAGCCTTCACGCGATGCCCAGCCGACGTCATCGGTTTTCTTTCCGACCGACATTTTCCCGTTCAGCGATGCCCCGCAGAGCGATCCGGTCTCGGGGGAGAGCGGCGGGCTGCTCGAGCGCGCTGTCGCCGACCATTGCGTGCCCAAGGTCTTTTTTTCCAACACCTCGTACGAGTACTGGGGCCGCGCGGCGGCGCTCATTCACGTCAGTGCTGATGCGAGCTACCACCTCACCGGCCTGCAGCATTTCACCGGCCCGGATCCTGCGGCGAAGGGCGAGGGCGATCTGCTCGGCCAGCAACCGCAATCCCCGCTGCCAGTCAGGTTCTTCTGGCGCGCGATGATCGCCAACATGGACGCATGGGTTCGCAGTGGCACGCCGCCACCCGAGAGCAGCTATCCGCGCATCGACAACCAGACTCTCGTGCCGCTGCCCGCCTATGCGTTCCCCGCAGTCCCCGGCGTCAAGCGGCCGCGAGAGGCGAGTGAAGCCTATCGCCTGGACTTCGGCGTCCACTGGCGCGAGGGAATCCTGAGCAGCCAACCGCCGAAGGTGGGCAGACCCTTTGCGGTGCTCGTGCCGCAGGTCGACGTCGACGGCAACGAACGCGACGGCGTGCGGCTGCCCGAGATCGCGGTTCCGCTCGCTACGTACACCGGTTGGAACCTGCGCGACCCCTCGATCGGCGCACCGGACCAGCGGGTTGCGTTCGAGGGCTCCTACCTGCCGTTTGCGCGGACCGCGCAGGAACGCGGCAAGACCGGAGATCCGCGCAGGTCGGTAGCCGAGCGCTACGGCAGCCGTGAAGACTACCTGGCCCGTTACCGTCGCGCGGTCGACGACCTCGTGAAGCAACGGTGGATCCTGGCTGAGGACCGTCCCGAGCTGCTGCGCCGTGGCGAGCGGGAGTGGGACGAAGTGATGTCGGGTCCCTAGAGCACCCCACGAAATCGAGCATTGCACCAGTTGCGAGTAAAGGTCCGTTTATCAAGACGCTCGATTTCGTGGGGGCCCCGCTAGTTACCTACCTGCACAGCCGCGGCGAAAGTTCCCGGCGCTGTCGGGATCTGCAACAGCACGGTCGCGCTGGTGGCATCGGCTACCGCGATGTCGGGGTGGCCGTCGCCGTTGAAATCTGCTATCGCCACGCCCAACGGTTGGCCGAAACCCGAGTAACTGGTGGCGGAGAGGAACACGCCTGGATTGGCAGAGTCCTGCAGAAGCACCGACACGCTGCCGGTCGGCGCGGGCCCGAGATTTGCCACCACGAGATCCGGCTTGCGGTCGCCGTTGAGATCGGCAACGGCGACATCCAGCGAGCCTGCTTGCGTTGCATACGTGACGGGTGCGCGGAAAGTGCCCGGTTGGGCGGGATCCTGCAACAGCACGGAGACACCCGAGGAGCCCGTGCCGTCCGCGCCGGGGCCTCGGTTCGCGACCACGAGGTCCGGCAGCCCGTCGCCGTTGACGTCCACGATCTTCACCGCCTGCGGCCGCGCGCCGGCCGGAAAATCCACTCGCGCGGGGAACTTGCCGGGGTTGGCTGGATCCTGCAAGAAAAGCGACACGCGGCCGTTGTTACCGTTCGTATCAAAGTTTGTCGCCACGACATCCGGCTTGCCGTCGCCGTTGAGATCTCCGATCGCAACCGCGGTGGTGATATTGCCGGTGGACAGGTTCACGGGGGCGAGGAAACGCCCGGGATTGGCCGGGTCCTGGAACACGATCACCGCGTTGCCATTGCTGCTCAAGTCGGCGAGCGCCAGGTCCGGCTTGCCGTCGCCGTTCAAGTCGCCGATCACGACCTGGTTCGGCGCACCGCCGGTCGAGACGCCGACGGCCGCCTGGAAGCGCCCTGGGTTGGCCACATCGTGCATGAACACCGACACGCTGCCAGAGGCGAAGTTGGCGACCACAAGATCAATGCCGCCGGAGCCTGTGAGGTCCGCCGTCGCGATACTGGATGGATCGCCACCCGTCGTGCCGTAATGCACACCGGACTGAAAGGTGCCCGGGACGGTGTTGTTTCCGAGGATCACCGCCGCAAAGCCCGGATTGGACGCATTCCCTTGGTCGGCGGTCGTCGCCACCAGCAGATCCGGGACGGCATCGCCGTTGACGTCCGCAATGGCGACCGAGGTCGGCACATCCACTGTCGGTAGACTCGATGAGCCTCCGAAACCGCAGCCGGCCAGCGTCGTGAGCAGCGCGGCGGCCGCGGCGCGGCCGGCCACGCGGTCGCAACTGAGCACGGCGCGCGCGAAATTCACAGATTCGAGGTTCACTGCGAGTACCAGCGTCCTTGACGATACGAAGCAACGCGTTCCGGGTGACTTGGTTGACGGCAGCAAGCTCCGGGCCGTCGGAGACGGATCGGCAGTGTAGCGCGACAGCCCGGTTCGCGGTGCAGCCGCGTTCAGGCTTGCTGGATCACGCGCCTGGTAATTGCGTTGCGCCGTGAGGTGATGTCGTCCATTCTCGCCAGCAGCTACTCTAGCCAGCCATGACTGGAGCTGTTGTTTTACCTGATGACCGTGTTTTCCCTCGGCTGGGGCACCTCGGCCCTCGGTTACACGCGCGCCCGGTTTCTCATCTGGCAGATGATCGGCGTGCTGTTCTTCGCACTGATGATTCCGGTCTCGGCGGCGATTGCCGACCGCAGCGGACGCAAAGCGATGCTCGGCGCGGCGACGGCGGGAATCATCGCGTTCGGGGCTGTTTTCCAGCCGCTGTTCGGCTCGGGAACCGCGCTCGGCGTTGTGGCGTTCCTGTGTCTGGGATTGACGCTGATGGGACTCACCTACGGCCCGCTCGGAACGGCGCTCGCGGAGTTATTCCCGACCCCCGTGCGCTATACAGGCGCATCGCTGGCGTTCAATCTGGCGGGCATCCTCGGTGCATCGGTGGCGCCCTATGCGGCCAGCTGGCTCGCCACCAACTATGGCCTCGCCTACGTGGGCTGCTACCTGTCT
>VBNY01000384.1 GCA_005877705.1 Gammaproteobacteria bacterium | reverse complement strand
CGACAGCGTAACGGCCACCGCCTGAGCCTGCCAGGCAACATAATCTGCCGGTCGCGTCGAGCTGGAGCCTGCTAGGCAACATAATCTGCCGTGCAACCCGCTTCCAGGACAGCGTCCCCGGCAGGCACATTGACCACGACCGCAGCCTTAGCCGCAGCCGTGAGCGGGCAGGATGCGGAAGCGCAATGCATTGGCTGAATGGTCTCGGGCCCGCGGTCCTGAGCAGGAGCTTGGCCGGGCACGAATCGTGCTACTGACACAGGCCAAAGCGGCAACTGGACTGTTTTGTTGCGGCTTTGTTGCAATGATTACATCGGCACGCACGCAAGTGCTCCATCTCAAGGCTCTGCGCGCCATTGCGGTGCGGCGTGCGGGAAATCCCTTGGAATCTACGCTAGTCGCGTTATTGCGCTACATCACATAATGAGCCACACTGGTCTGCAACAACTCTCATGTTGCGCCACGACACTCTACGTACCGGAGGTCGTATGCTGATGCAGGCGTACAAACATGCGCGCCTCATGGAAGAGTCCGAGTTCCGGGTAGAAATGGCGGCCAGATGCGGGCCGCCCGAGGAAATGCTGGTCGCCGGCCGCGTGCTGGAGCATCCAAGCGCTTTTCGCCGCTGGGAGGCCGAGCATGATCGGCTCATGCGCCCGGTCTCGGGGCAGGCGCGCCTGGCTCGCCAGGTGGTCGCGCTGCGGTCCACCGCCTTCACGCTCGTGCATCGCAAGGCGATGTTCGAATATCTGCGCGATCGGCGAGTGACGGGGGCCAACCGTCACAAGTTGTTTGCCCTGTTCTACGGCGCCCGCGACTACGCCAACTCCGTGGTCGCCGAGCATGGCAACTACGCGCGCTGCGGTTCGAGCTTTCTGTGCACACGCTACCTCGCCCAGCAGTTGATGCGCGATGCGGCCTTGGCCGAGCCGCTGCAGCTCTATGAGCAGTGGTACACGGAGTATTTCCGCATATTCTGCGACGTCGGGCTGGCCGAGACCGACGAGGAGCGGCAGGCGGTGGCACCGCTGGAGGCGCTCAAACCGTTGCTCAAGCACAAACTGGCCGAGGCGCGTCGCACGATCCTGACTATGCCGCAGTCACAAGCGACCAACTGGCGCGAGGCCGAGATTCGCAGAGCGACGGGGGAGACGCAGAAGCTGCGCGTGTTGCATATGGAGCCTAATCCCGAGGCGGCGGCACTCACAGCGGCGCGGCAGCGCGCCCAGGATTATCAGGAATTCGTGGCCAACCGGCCGCCAACGCGGCGCCCGGCGTCCAACGGCACCCGCAGCTAGGCTCGGCGCCCCGCGCCCCTCAGGTGCGCCCGTCACCGGCCACCGCCTCACGAGCCACGCGCAGCATCGCATCCAGACTGCGCTCAACGTCATCATCGGTCGTGGCCCAGCTGCTGACGCTGATGCGCATCGCCGTCTGACCCTGCCACACGGTGCCGCCGCACCAGCACGTGCCCTCCTGCTGAAGCCTCGCGATCACCTGCCGCGTGCGCTCGGCATCGCCGAAGGCGACCAACACTTGATTGAGAACCACATCGTTCAGCACGGCATGGCCCGCGGCGCGCAACCCCTCGGCAAAACGCCTGGCCTGGCGGCAGTTACGCTCGAACAGCTCGGCGAGCCCGACTCTGCCGAGGGAGCGCAGCGCCGCCCAGACCTCGACGCCGCGCGCCCGGCGCGAAAGCTCGGGCGTGAAGTCGCAGGGATTGCGATGTGGGCTTGCCGTTGGAAGGTATTCGGCGGTGATCGCCATCGCGGCACGCAAGGCGTGCGGGTCGCGGGCGAACGCCAGTCCGCTGTCGCACGGCACGTTGAGCCATTTGTGGGCGTCCGTGGCCCAGGAGTCGGCGTGCTCCACGC
The DNA here is from genome assembly GCA_005877705.1 of Gammaproteobacteria bacterium. Classification (GTDB taxonomy): domain Bacteria; phylum Pseudomonadota; class Gammaproteobacteria; order Steroidobacterales; family Steroidobacteraceae; genus 13-2-20CM-66-19. The sequence goes on along the minus strand of VBNY01000384.1, from coordinate 4,384 downwards.
CGCGCGCGAGCTGCCGCAGCGTGGGTGCGGCCTTCGCCCACAAGCCAAATGCGCCGTCGATGTGCACCCAGGCGCCTGCCGCGTGCGCGCTCTCGATCAGGGGCTCGAAGGGGTCAAAGGAACCCGTGTTCACGTTGCCGGCCTGCAGACAAACGATAGTGGGTCCGCTGATCGGCGGCAGCGCGCCGGCGCGCATGCGGCCTTGCCCGTCCACCGGCACGCGCACGATTCGCCCACGACCCAACCCCAACATACCGAGAGACTTGAGCAGCGTAGGATGTGCTTCTGCTCCGGTGATCACCGTAATGCGCGGCGCGCCGAACAGCCCATCGGCTTCGACGTTCCAGCCCGCCTTCGCCAGCACGACATGGCGGGCGGCGGCGAGCGCCGTGAAGTTGGCGACGGTCGCGCCGGTAACGAAACCTGCGCCGGTGCCGGGCGGCAATTCAAACAGCTCGATCAGCCATCGCAACGCCACTTCTTCGAGGCGCGAGACCCCTGGAGTCACTTCGTACAGCGCGGCGTTCTGATCCCATGCGCCCGCGAGCCAATTCGCCGCCAGCGTGACCGGCAACGCGCCGCCGATGACGAAACCGAAGAAGCGCGGCCCGGCCATTGCCAGCGTCGCGGGGGAGACGAGCCGGTCGAGCAAGCCGAGCGTCTCGGCCGGATCGCCCGGCTGCCGTGGCAAAGGCTCATCAAGCCGGCTCAACGCCGAGGTTGCCGCAGCGCTCGGGGCGACAGATCGGCGATCAAGGTTATCCAGGTAGGCACGCGCGCGGCGCGCGGCGTCATCAAGTATGGCGTACATGGCGTGTCCCTAGACAGTCGGACGCGTATGTCACCGCGGTGCCATCGCGGAAGCAACCCGCCTCAGTCTCGGGGAGGCCGGCGCGATTGCATCCCGTTAAATTCGGTCCGAGAGGGTCATACCCCGGTGAGATATTTGGTCACTCCCGGGCAGTACTACAGTCAGTGAGGGATACCCGGGTTGCAGGTCATGGAAACGGTTCGGCTGCGCAAGATCCAGCAGCCCTCCCGCGTGGAGAGGCTGCTGGAGGCGTTTGCCGAAAGCGCCAATATCCTGCCGCCGGACTGTTACCGGATTCGGGACGTCCGCGCTCTGTCGACCCCATTGCAACGGCTCGTGGACCAGGCGACCCATCGCAAGCACGCCTGGGGTTGCTGGACCGATGACAAGGGCATCTGGGTTTTTACGGCTGAGATGTCCCTTCCCCTGTCCCGTAAGCACGGGTCGCCTGTCTTGCTCGTCAATCAATATCGGGAAGATGGGGAGTTGAAACACTCTGGCGCCTGGGGTGCTGATACGGAAGGGAAGTGGCGGCGCTACCCGGAAGCGTAGGGCTGCGCGGATCCCTCCCGCTGCGGCATGCACGGCCGCCCGGCGTGCGGATCGTGACCAGTTTCACATTGCACTGCCTGCCGGCACCGTCAAACACGGCAAACCGTGCGTGGTTCGAACTGATCATGGCCAGGTGAGCCAACCTGGAGGGCGCGCCGCAAGCGTTCCCGTCAGTACCTTCGAGCCTGTTCACGGTACCGCAGCGGCAATTGCCGGAAAATCGGCTCTTATGCCACTCACCGGTACGGCGGGCTTCGCCCGCGCAACCGATGCATTTCATGCACCTGGGCGCCGATGCAGGTCTCGCCCAGGGCGGCGTGATGGCCATTGTGCAGGATCGCTGGGGATTCCTCTGGCTCGGCACCGAAGATGGGCTGGATCGCTACGACGGCTACACGTTGCAGCACGCGATTCGCCAGCGCGGCGTGGCAGGCAGTCTGCCCAACAATTGGGTTGCCGCACTTGCCAGCGACGCATCCGGCAGGCTGTGGATTGGCACGGACGGAGGCGGAGTCGCCTGGCGCGACCCGATGACCGGCCGCTTCGTCCCGCTGCGTCCCGCCGCCGGACAGCCGTCCGTGTCGTCCGAGGAGAAAGTCCGCGCGCTGCATCTCGATCACGACGGACACCTTTGGATCGCGACGCGCACCGCCGGACTCGTGGAGCTCGACGTCGCCTCGGGTCGCGTACGTCGCTTCAAACACACTGAGGCCGACAGCGCAACGCTGAGCGACGACGGGATTTTCGCCATAGCCGAGGGGCGCAATGGTGCGCTGTGGGTTGGCACTCAACGCGGGCTCGATCGGCTCGATCCGGCGAGTGGGCAAGTCGCAAGACTCGGGTCGCGTGTTGGCGCGGCCCTCGGCGTCAGCGGCTCGCTGCAGGTGAACGCCGTGCTGGAAGATCAGCAAGGCGGCCTGTGGGTGGGGACAGACGCCGGACTGGCGAAAGTCGAAGCCGCAGGCGACCGGATCCGAGCCTATCGAAGCAAGCGAGACGCATCCGGGAGCTTGCCGAGCGACCGAATCCAGGCGCTCCTGGAGGATGACGCGCGCCGCTTGTGGATCGGTACGGCCGCGGGACTCGCGCTCTTCGATCGGCACGCAGATCGGTTTGACACGTACCGCCACGAAGCGGCCGATCCGGCGAGTCTGCCGGACGACTATGTCATCTCCTTGTATGCAGACCGCACCGGCCTGTTGTGGATCGGCACGAAGACCAAGGGCGTGGCAAAGTGGAATCCGCGCTCGTGGTCTTTCGGGCATCAGCTGGGCGCTGACCCTGCGGGCACCGCTATTACGGCGTTCGCCGAGGATGGCAAAGGAACCCTGTGGCTGGGGACGTTCGGCGCCGGCCTGAGCGCCATCGACCGGCGCACGGGCACTGCCCGCCCTTATCGACATCAGCCGACTGATGCGCACAGTCTGCCGGACGATCGCGTGATGGCCTCGCTCGTCGACCATTACGGGACACTGTGGGTGGGCACCATGACCGCTGGCCTCGCGCGGCTCGACCCGGGATCGCAGGCCTTCCGTGCCTATCAGACCGATCCCGCCGATCAGCAGTCGCTGCCCGCAAACGGCATCATGTCCTTGCTCGAGGACACTCATGGCAACCTTTGGGTGGGGACCTACGGTGGCGGCTTGGCGCGTTTCGATCGCGCCCGCGACAGCTTCCGGCGCTACGCCTCGGCACCGGCCGCGGGGGGTCTTTCGAGTGACCGCGCGACGGCGCTGGCCGAAGACCAGAGCGGCAAGTTATGGGTCGGTACCGACGGCGGCGGGCTCAACTTGCTCGATCCGGATACGGGTACGGTCGTCCGCTTCGCCCACCAGCGGGATGACACGGGCACCCTGAGCGCGAACACGGTTTACGCGGTGCACGTCGATGCAAGGGGAAGTGTCTGGGTGGGCACGCGAGGGGGCGGTCTCGATCACATCATCGGCTCGGCGCGCCGCCCTGAAACCATCCGGTTCCGCAATTACTCCGAGACCGATGGGCTTGCCAATGACACGGTCTACGGCATCGAGTCGGACTCCGCCGGTCGGCTCTGGCTGAGCACCAACGGCGGCCTGTCGCGCTTCGAGCCCGATAGCGGCGCGATCCGCAATTTCCGTCAGAGCCATGGCCTGCAGGGGAACGAGTTCAATTTCGGCGCCCATTTCCGCAGCGTCACGGGCGAGCTGTTCTTCGGCGGTCCCAACGGCTACAACGCCTTCTTTCCCGAACGCCTGCTGTATGACGAGATTCCGCCGCCGGTGGTCCTGACGGCGTTCCTGAAGCTCAATCAGCCCGCCCAGACAGCGGTCGTCCACGAGCAGTTGCAAGCGATTTCCCTGGGCTACAAGGACGCGGTGGTAACGTTCGAGTTTGCAGCTCTCGATTTCGAATCCCCCAACGACAATCGCTACCGGTACATGCTGCAGGGATTCGACAGCAGTTGGGTGGAAGCGGGCGGCAAGCGCAGCGTGACCTACACCAACCTGGCCGCTGGCGGCTACACGTTCCACGTGCGCGCGGCCAACAGTGACGGAATCTGGAGCGATGCGGGGCTGTCGCTTGCCGTGAAGGTAGCGCCTGCGCCGTGGGCTACGTGGTGGGCGCGCGTACTCTACGCACTGCTCGCGGCGCTCGTCATCTACTGGTTATGGTCCATCCACCAACGCAAATTGCGGCGCGAGGCGCAATATGCGCAGCGCCTGCAGGTGGAGGTACGGGACCGCACGCTCGAGCTCGCCGAGCGCAATCGCGAGCTCGAGCACCTCAACCTGCAGCTCAAGGAAGCCAGTTTCACCGATCCGCTCACGGGGCTCGGCAACCGGCGCTATCTGCAACAGATGCTCACACAGTTTGTGGGCGCGCCGCCCGCCCCGGGCGCGAAACGCGCCGCGGCAACGCCGCGAATGGTGTTGATGGTCGTCGACCTCGACTACTTGAAACCGATCAACGACCTGCACGGCCATCAGGCGGGCGATCGGATCCTGACGCAGGTCGCGGATATCCTGCGCGACTGCTGCCGCT
>VBNY01000199.1 GCA_005877705.1 Gammaproteobacteria bacterium | reverse complement strand
CGCGACGTGGAACAACGCCTCGCAACCGGCGAGAGCTCGATCGAGTGATGGGCTGTCGGCAAGGTCGCCAACGACGAGCTCTACCGTGAGGTCGTCAAGATTGCGGCGGTCGGAACCGTTGCGAACCAGAGCTCGGACGTGCCATTGCGCCTTCACAAGAGCCCGGGCAACCGCGGAGCCGACGAAGCCCGTCGCGCCTGTAACCAGCGCTCTCATGGCGCCACCGAAGCCGAGCGGGCGACAGCGGCAAGCGAACGGCTCGCGACTCGATAGCGCCGCGCCAGCCTTACGAGAGCGCCGACATCGCCGGGTGCGAGAGCGAGTCCACCGATCAGGCTCCAGAGGCGCAGGCCCCCGGCGCGGCTTGCAGCCAATAACGCCGCCCGCGGCAGCACATCAGCGGCGGTGTCAACGATCACCCGGACGGCAACGAACGGCAATTTGCGCGCAGTGGCGACTTGCGCCACCGCAATGCTCTCCATATCCACCGCTGCAGCGCCCGTCTCACGGAAAGCCCGGGCTTTATCGGCTACGGACCCGAGCGCCCGTGGGCTGGTCAACAGCTTGCCGCAAGTCACCGGGCAGTGCGCTGCGATGGCGGCACTCATCAGCCGTTCGCGCCAGGGCAATGTCGTTGCGAAAGCCGCGCCGTCGCGTGAAATGATCTCGCTTGGCAGGCATACGGTGCCTGGGTCAAGGGCGGGGTCGAGGCCGCCGGCCACACCCCAGCTCGTGAGTGCGGTCGCTCCGGCCTCAATGAGCGCGCGGGCGCCTCGCGCAGCGGCGTGAGCAGCTCGTGCCGTCGCGGGGGAGAGCCCAGGTGGCGCGCCTCAGCCCGCAGCGCCGAGACGAAGCCCACTGCACTCAATGGTTGGTTCCGAGCCTTGCCAGATTGCGATAGGCCGCGAGCGCCCAAAGCGGAAAGTAGGCGCTGTAGCCGTGATACCTGAGGTAGAACACTCGAGGAAATCCGGGTGCGGTGAAGCTGGGGTCGCTCCACAGCCCGTCCGCCTGCTGCGTTCGCCACAGGTATTCGATACCGCGCCGCACGGCCTCTGACCGGCCGTCGCCGGCCGCAAGCAGCGCCAACAGAGCCCACGCGCTCTGATAGGGACTGCTCGGCGAATTGCCGCCCACAGAGCTTTGCTGCGCGTACGTGTCGTTGCTCTCGCCCCAGCCGCCGTCTGCATTCTGCCGCTCCTTGAGCCAAGCCACGGCGCGCTGCACTGCCGGATCATCGGCGCCAACGCCGGCGTGCGCGAACGCGGTCAGCACTGACCATGTGCCGTAGATGTAATTCGTGCCCCAACGGCCGAACCAGGACCCGTCAGCTTCCTGCTCTGCTCGCAGGTAGGCGATTGCGCGCGCGAGCGCTGCTTGGTCGCCAGGGCGTCCGACCCGCGCCAGCACGGTCACCACCCGGGCGGTGACATCGGCCGTCGGAGGATCCAAGAGCGCCCCGTGATCTGCGAATGGAATCTCGTTGAGGTAGTAGCAGGTGTTGTCGGCGTCGAAGGACGCGAACCCGCCATCGGCGCTCTGCATGCCCACCAGCCAATCCAGCGCACGACTCACGTTGGGCAGGTAGTGCCCGGGATCGCGCGCCTGATCCATGGACCAGACGACGGCGGCCGTGTCATCGAGGTCAGGGTAATGCGGGTTCGCGAACTGAAAAGGCCAGCCGCCGCCGGCGAGACCGGGGCGGCGCGCTTGCCAGTCCCCGGGCTGCTCCAGCAGCTGCTGCGATCGCAGCCAATCGAGCGCCTTCGCGGATGCGGCGAGCGCGGCAGGGCCGCCTGTCTCCTGCAGGGCCAGGCTCGCCAACGCCGTATCCCACACCGGAGAAAAGCAGGGTTGGCAATAGGCGCTGGAAGCGTTGACGACCAGCAGCTTTTCCAAGGCACGTTTGGCCGTGACGCGCCGCGGATCGTCGCTGCGATATCCGAGTACCGCCAGCGCTTCGAGGGCATTGACCATGGCCGGAAAGATGGCGCCGAGACCCTGCTCGCCGTTTAACCGCTCGAGCATCCACGCTTCCGCGCGCCGCGTAGCGCGCTCGCGTACTGCGGCAGGGATCAGCGGATCAGTCAAGCGCCCGAGCCGATCGAGCAGCAGGAAAGTCTTGGCCAAGAGGTCTGCCCGGCCGCCGGGGCGGCGGAAATAATGCCGTTCCCTTTCCGGTGGCGTGGTAAACAACTCGCGAATATGCACGCGCCGGGGGTTGCTGGCGACGGGCTTGCGTGTACACAGGATGAGCAGCGGCACCATCACCGTGCGCGACCAGTACGAGACCTTCTGCAGATGGAAGGGAAACCAGCGCGGCAACAGCATGATCTCGACCGGAATGTAGGGCACGCCGCGCCACGGGACCTCCCCGAACAGCGCCAGCGTGATCCTGGTGAACACGTTGCTCCGCGCCGCGCCGCCGCGCTCCAGAATGGCCGCCCGCGCCCGCTGCATGTGCGCCGCCTCCGGGCTGTCGCCGGCGAGCTTCAGGGCAAAGTACGCCTTGACGCTGCAGCTCATATCAAAGTCGCCGCCGTGATAGAGCGGCCAACCGCCGTGGCGCCCCTGACGCGCGCGCAGGTAAGTCGCGATCTTGCGCTCGAGCGGCGCATCGATCTCGCCCAGGAAATGCATCATCAGGATGTATTCGGCGGGAATCGTGCAGTCGGCCTCGAGCTCGAACAGCCAGTAGCCCTGCGAGCTCTGCCGGCCGATGAGCGCATCCCGCGCCGCGCCGATCGCGTAGTCCGCCGGGTCAAGCTCCTCGATCCTGCGCGGCTTGTGCGACCAGGCACCCGAGAATGCAACAGCCGTCGCGCCCGGCGCCGACTCCTCCGCAGCTGCGCCTGCAGGCGTGGAGAAGTCAGCGGCGGATGGCTCGAGAGGGTCCGAGCTGCTGCGACTCACTGTAACGAACCCCCGTCAGATCGGCGCCGGCCGCTGCCCAGCTGGGCGCGCAAGGTGTGACGAGGGTATTCCGCGATCGGCGCCGCTGGCTGCGCAGCGATAGTTGCGGCCCGGTCTGAGCGGCGCACCGCCGACGGCGGCGCGAGCGGCAGACCTCTGGCGGCCCGCTCGAACAGGCGTACGAGCATCCGGTCGTTGCGCACGGCGAGGTTGGTGAGTATTCGCGTCATCATGACCGCCGAGCGCGACACCTTCACTTGCGCCCCCGCGGTGAAGCGCGGGTAGTGTTGAATCTTGCGCAAGGTCAGCAGGGCGAGACCGATGGCCCACAAGCAAAAGCGCCGTATGCCCGGCTCCTCGCCGGGGATCAGCAAGGTGAAGGCTAGTGCGTTGCGCAAGTGACCGTGTGCCACGCCTATCAGCTCCAGCAGCCCGGCACGGAAGCGGGCGTCGTTATGTTCCGGCGCGAGCTGCGCGAGATCGATGCCGTGGCGGCTGAACACGTCCTGCGGTAACCAGCAGGCGCCGCGGCGGCGGTCTTCCCAGATGTCCTTCAGGATATTCGTCATCTGCAAGCCTTGCCCGAAGGATGCGGCGAGCTCCTGCAGCGCGAGGCTGCGCTGGGCGACAGTCTGCGAATACGCGCAGAACAGTTCCGTGAGCATCTCACCGACTATGCCCGCCACGTAGTGACAGTAGCTGTCCAGGTCGCTCGAGCGAGCGAGGCCGCGCAGGCTGGCGCTGTGTTGGAAGTGATGCATGCCGGAGCACATCACTTCGATGCATCGCCGGATCGCGCTGCGCTGCTGCTCGTCGAAACGTCCGAGCACCCTGATGACCCGCTCCATATTGCCCACCAGGTCGCGCTCTGCGGGCAGGGTCTGCGCCGAGAAGCGCCGCACGATCTCGCTTGCCAGCGGGCCCGCCTCCTCCTTGCCGCATACCGCCGCCGTGAAGCGTTGCAGGAAGCCGTAGGTCTCCGCGGCCGATATCGCCGGCTCATCCTCGATGGTGTCGGCGATCCGGCACAGCAGATATGCGCTGGTTACCGGGGTGCGCAGCGCCGGCGGCAGCTGCGGGATTGTCAGCGCGAACGTGCGCGACACGTGCGGCAGGATCTGATCCTGGTAGGTCTCATCGGAAATGCCGGAATCAATTTCCATAGCGTCTTTGAGGACATAGTATGAATGCGGCAATCGCGGTCGGCCGTGACAAATCAACGCAACCGAGCGGGCGAGTTCCACAGTGGGCTCGACACCGCCACGCGCCGAAGCAGGATGCGGCGTCGCGCATGCTCCACTGACGGCCGCGCCAACGCAAGTCCCCCACCGTGGCGGGCGGCAGGTGACCCATAAACGGGCACGATTTGCGGGCCCTCGCGATGTGCGCTGCAGCACCTGCCTTTGCGCTGGACTGGGCAGGCATCGCCGGCGGAGGCGGGGCAACTGACGCAGAAGACGTGACCGCGGCCGGGGCGGGATCGGCCGTCCCGGTCAGTAACGCCGCGAGAGCAACCAATCCGTCAACGCGCGCAGCGGCTGCGCGCGGCTTCCGAAAGGCGTCAGTGACTCGAGAGCCTGGGCATGCAGCCGCTGAACTCGCTCCTGCGAAGCTGCAACGCCGATCACGGCCGGGTGCGTAGGCTTGCGGCGCTCGCGATCGGCGCCCGTCGCCTTTCCCAGTGCCGCCGCATCTCCGATCACATCCAGCAGGTCATCCTGGATCTGGAATGCCAGCCCGATGGGGGTGGCAAAGTCGGCGAGCGCCTCATGCAGGCGCCGTTCGAGTGTGGGCACACAGGTGGCGCCCATCAGCACGCTGGCGCGGATCAGTGCGCCGGTCTTGCGTGCGTGCAATGCCTCCACCTGCGCGATATCCAGCTGCTTGCCTTCGGCCTCGAGATCCATCGCTTGTCCTCCAGCCATCCCGAAGGTACCGATCGCATCGGCGAGTAACTCGATCAGTCGCAGACGTATGCCCGGCCCCGCGGGCAGCGCCGGGTCGCGGGCTAGAAGTCGGAACGCGAGAGGCTGCAGGGCGTCGCCCGCAAGAACTGCGGTCGCCTCGTCATACGCCTTGTGGCACGTGGGTCGGCCGCGGCGCACATCGTCGTCGTCCATCGCTGGCAGATCGTCGTGTACCAACGAGTACACGTGCACCAACTCGACAGCGCACGCAGCCGCCTCGACATCCTCCTCGGCAAGGCCCAGCGTGCGTGCGGTCGCGAACAGCAGACTCGGCCGCACCCGCTTGCCGCCGCCCAGCACGCTGTAGCGCATTGCCTCGTGCAAACGCGTGGGTACGGCGTCGGCTGCGGGGAGTCGTGCGCTCAATGCCCGTTCCATGCGCACACGCCAGGATTCGAGCTGCTTGGCAAACACGTCGCGCTCGGCTGACTCGGCCGGCACGGCGTGTCGAATGTCGGCTGCGCCGCTCATGCAGGCCCCTATGCTGCAGTTACCGAAAGGTCTGTGAGTGGCTCAGCGCACACCGCCTGCCCGCCGCTCGTCCGACCGCAGGCCGGCGCGCCTCACCTCGGTGACCGCATACGTCACCACAGCGGGCGCCTGGTCGTCGTACAGGAAGGGCAACTCGGGCGCCATCGGCCCGGTCACTCGCGGGCCCCGCACAGCCGTTTTGAGCGCTTTGATCGGGTGCGCGAAAGCGTCATCCACGGCCGTGCCTTCGAAACCGCAATGGGCCATGCAATTGCCACAGCGCGGGTTGCGCCCCACGCCGTACTTGTCCCAGTCCGTGTCCTCCAGCAAGCTCCGGTAGGTGGGCGCGTAGCCTTCATCGGACAACAGGTAACAGGGTCGCTGCCAGCCGAAGATGTTGTACGTCGGGGTGCTCCAGGGCGTGCACTGGTAGCTCTGATTGCCGGCGAGGAAATCCAGAAATAGCGCCGAGTGATTGAAGGACCAGGAAGTGCGCCGGCCACGGCCGCGTTTGAAGATCTCGCGAAACAGCTGCTTGCTGGCGCTGCGCCCCAGGAACACATCCTGCCGCGGAGCGTAATGGTAGCTGTACCCGGGCGAGACAGTAATTCCTTCGACGCCGAGCTCCATCGCCATATCGAAGAAGCCGGCAACCTCTTGCGGGTCCTCTCCCTGGAACAGCGTGCAGTTGACGGTCACTCGGAAGCCCTGCGCGCGCGCGAGCCGGATTGCCGCGACCGCCTTGTCGAAGACCCCTTCCTGACATACTGACTCGTCATGGCGCGCACGATTGCCGTCCAGGTGAATGGAGAATGTCAGGTAGGGCGAGGGGCGGTATTCGTCGATGTGCTTCGCCAGCAGAAGCGCATTCGTGCACAGGTACACGAATCTCTTGCGCGCAACGATCCCGGCGACGATCTGCGCCAGGTCCTTGTGGATGAGCGGCTCGCCTCCGGGGATGGATACCATCGGCGCTCCGCATTCGTCCACCGCCCGCAGCGCGTCTGCCACGCTCATGCGTCTTTGCAGGATCTCCTTCGGATGGTCGATCTTGCCGCAGCCGGCGCAGGCGAGATTGCACTGGAACAGCGGCTCCAGCATGAGCACCAGCGGATAACGCTTCGCGCCGCGCAGCTTGCGGCCGGCGATGTAACGAGCGACGCGATACTTCTGCAGCAGGGGAATGCCCAAACTCCCGACTCCTACGTAATCAGCGCACTGGCTGCGATTGCAGTGCGAGCACCGCGGAGCGGTGCTCGTGCCAGATGCGCTTCCATTCCAGCATGAACCACGGAGTAAAACTCGTATTCCCGCGCCCGGCCATCTCCTCGAGCAGCGCCGCCGCGCTGATCCAGCGTGAGGCGAGAATCTCGCTGCGGTTGACCCTGACCTGCGCGGTGCTGCGGCCGATGAACACGGAGCACAGCTCGTGTTCGGCGCCGGCCGCATCGAATTGCGCCTGATACTCGAACTTGAACAGGAAATGCAAGGGGCATCGCAAACCCAGCTCCTCGTACAGGCGTCGGTGGACCGCGGATTCCATGGTCTCCCCGCGCCGCGGATGGCTGCAGCAGCTGTTCGACCAGTAAAGCGGCCACAGCCGTTTGGACTGCGCGCGCTGCTGCAGCAGCAGTTCGCCCGCGCCGTTGAAAATCAGCACCGAAAAAGCGCGATGCCGCAGCCCGCGGCCCTCGTGGCAGCGAGCCTTGCTCAGGTGGCCGACCTCGCGGTCCGCTTCATCGACCAGGATCAGGGAGTCGGAATCTGCTGAAATATCACCGCTAACGCGCAAATCACCGGCGGCACTCCCCTTGACCCGAGCTTCATCCATCACGAGAGCACTCCACGTAAGCGGTACACGGCCGTACCGGGGATCGGACACATTAGCCGCAACCGCGCCGCGCCTGTGGCATTGCAGGCCGCCGCGCTGGCATTCTTGCGCGCATGATAACCGGCTCCAACGTGAGTGTAACTGCCCAGGCATGCATTGGCGCCTGCGGCACCGCTCTCGCCGCGCTCGCCATGGCTTACGCCGTCACGGCGTGGCTTGCAGTGTGGTTGCGGCGCGCACCGGCACAGTCCGGACCGGGGGCCACGCCCGCGGTCACCGTTTTGAAGCCGCTGTGCGGCGCCGAGCACGAGCTTTACGGCTGTCTGCGCTCGTTCTGCGACCAGGATTATCCCGGCTTTCAGATCGTGTTCGGAGTACGCGACGCGGACGATCCGGCGCTCGAGGTCGTGCGCCGACTGCAGCTCGAATTCGCAGCGCTCGAGCTGCAAATCGCGATCGATCCGACGCAGCACGGCAGCAGCGCCAAGGTCAGCAACCTGATCAACATGATGCCGCTCGCCTCATCGCCGACAGCGACGTGCGGGTGCCGCCGGGCTATCTCGCCGCGGTCGTCGCCCCGCTGGTGGATGCTGGCGTCGGCATCGTGACGTGTCCTTACCGGGGCCGCCCGCGAACCGGGCTGTGTTCGCTGCTGGCAGCCCTGTTCATCAACGACTGGTTCATGCCCTCGGTGCGGGTTGCGGCGCTGCTGGGTTCGCGTTCGTTCGCCTTTGGTGCGAGCATAGCCGTCCGCCGAAATGCCCTGGAGGGCATCGGAGGTTTCGCATCCGTAGCGGATCAACTGGCCGATGATTATCGCCTCGGAGAGCTGACGCGCCGGATGGGGTTGCGTACCGTCCTGTCCGAGGTCGTGGTTGAGCACTTGGTCGATGAGCACGGCTTCGGCGACCTCGTACGGCATGAGCTGCGATGGCTGAGAACGATTCGGGCAGTGCGTCCGTTGGGTTACGCCCTGTCGTTCGTGACATTCAGCCTGCCCTTGGCAGCGCTCGGTAGCCTGCTGGCCGGCGGCGGCAGGATCTCGCTCACCCTGCTGTCGATCACCGCAATGGCGCGACTGATGTTACATTCTGCAGCTTGCAAGCCCCGTACGCCGCTGCGACAAATGTGGGCGCTGGCGCTTAGCGATACGCTCGCCTTTGGGTTGTGGTGCTGGGGGTTCGCCGCGCGCCGCGTGCAATGGCGGCACGCCCGCTACCGGGTGGCTCGCGACGGCTCTGCTCATCCGATCCGCTGAGGACTATAGGCATCATGAGAACGCTGTTTCTGCATCCTCCTTCCTTCGACGGATTCGACGGCGGCGCGGGTGCCCGCTACCAGGCAAAGCGCGAGATCCGCTCGTTCTGGTATCCCACCTGGCTCGCCCAACCCGCGGCCCTCGTCCCGGGAAGCAAGTTGATCGACGCGCCGGCGGATGGCCTCGGGGTGCAGGACGTCCTGCCGCTCGCACGCGCATACGACCTGGTCATCATGCATACGAGTTCCCCTTCCTTCCCGACGGACGCGAAGGTGGCCGAGCTCCTCAAGGCCGAGAATCCGCAGCTGCTGGTCGGGATGGTGGGCGCCAAAGTGGCTGTCGATCCGGACGGCTCGCTCGCCGCCTCACCCGCCATCGACTTCGTCGCGCGCGAGGAGTTCGATTACACCTGCAAGGAAGTCGCCGAGGGCCGGCCTTTGAGCGCGATCGCCGGGCTGAGCTTCAAGCGCCCCGACGGGCACATCGAGCACAATGGCGCGCGTGCGATCATCCCCGACATGGACGTGCTGCCGTGGGTGACGCCTGTCTACAAGCGCGATCTCACGATCAACAACTACTTCATCGGCTACCTGCAGCATCCTTACGTGTCGTTCTATACGGGGCGCGGCTGCCGCTCGAAGTGCACCTTCTGCCTGTGGCCGCAAACCGTCGGCGGCCATCGCTACCGCGTACGCAGCGCGCACAGCGTCATCGACGAGGTGAGCTGGATCAAACAGAACCTGCCCGAGGTGAAAGAGATCTTTTTCGACGACGACACGTTCACCGACTTCCGGCCGCGCGCCGAGGAGATCGCGCGCGGTCTCGGCAGGCTCGGCGTCACCTGGTCGTGCAACGCCAAGGCGAACGTGCCCCAACATCCGCAAGGGGCTGCGCACCGACATCGCCCGGCGCTTCACCAGCGATTGCCGCAAGCTCGGCATCACCATCCATGGCACCTTCATTCTCGGGCTGCCCGGAGAGACGGCCCAGACGATACGCGAGACGATCCAATTCGCGGTCGACATCAATCCGCACACCATCCAGGTGTCGCTTGCCGCCCCGTATCCGGGCACTCAGCTCTACCGGGAGGCCGTGGAGAACGGCTGGCTTACCGAGAATGAGCAGCTGAACCTCGTCAACAGTCAGGGGGTGCAGCTCGCGCCGATCAGCTACCCGCACCTGAGCGCCGCCGAGATCTATCATGCGGTGGAGACGTTCTATCGGCGCTTCTACTTCCGGCCGCGCAAGATTGCCGAGCTGACGGCGGAAATGCTGACCAGCTGGGAGCTCACGAAGCGCCGCCTGCGCGAGGGCGTGGAATTCTTCCGCTTCCTGCGCGCCCACGCGGCCTGAGCGCTGCGGCGCTCTTCGCTGCAAGCGAGCCAATCTCGCCGCCCTTGGGGATGAAGAAATTTCTGATCGTGACGGCGGACGACTTCGGTCTGCATGCCGCCATCAACGAGGCCGTCGAGCAGGCAAGCCGCGCTGGCGTGCTCACGGCGGCGAGTCTGATGGTGGCAGCTCCGGCAGCGGCCGACGCGATCCGGCGCGCACGCGAGCTGCCCGATCTGCGCGTCGGGCTGCATGTCGTGCTCGCGGACGGCTGGTCCGTGCTGCCGCGCGGGCTCATCCCGGCACTAGTCGATGAGACCGGCCGTTTCGGCGGCCGGATGTTCCTGGACGGGTTGCGCTACTTTGCGCTGCCCGCCGTCCGCAGGCAGCTCGCAGCCGAGATCCGCGCCCAGTTTCAAGCGTTCGCGCGCACCGGCCTCGTGCTCGACCATGTAAACGCTCACAAACACTTCCATCTGCACCCGAGTCTGCTCGAGATGCTGCTGCGCATCGGCCGCGAGTTCGGCGTACGCGCGGTGCGAGTGCCGCGCGAGCCCGTGTGGTTCGCGATGCGCGCCGGCGGACCGTTGGCCGGTTCGGTTGGTGCCGCGTTGTTTGCCCCCTGGCTCGCGCTCATGAGGCGGCGGCTGCGAGCGGCCGGCATCGTGCACAACGACCAGGTGTTCGGGATCGCCTGCAGCGGCTCGATGGGCGAAGCAAGACTGCTGGAGATCGTCGCGCGATTGCCGCCGGGCGTCACCGAGATCTATCTGCATCCGGCAACCGAGTCAGGAGCTGCCATCGCCGCATCGATGAGCGCGTACCGTCACTGCGATGAGCTGGCCGCGCTGCTGAGCCCGCGAGTGCGGGCTGCCATCGCGCAGGCTGACATTCCATGTGGCGGATATCGCGATCTCGTCGAGGCGCGCGAGCAGCGCCGCGCCGCATGAGACTCGCGGTTCGCATGGCTTTATTACTTGGCCTCGCTGTGATGGTCCTGCTCATCGCACGCGAAGGGCCCTCAGCGATACTGACGCCGCTCGCGCGCGCGGGATGGGTCCTGCTGTGGCTAGTGCCGCTGCACGCGCTGCCGCTCCTGCTGGATGTGCTCGGCTGGCGAGCCCTTATAACGCGGCGCACGGCCGTTGCCAGGCTCTTCTGGATAGCAACGGTTCGCGAGGCGATCAATCGATTGCTGCCGGTGGCGAACATCGGCGGCGAGATCGCGGGTATCCGGCTTCTGCTGGAGAGCGGGGTGGCCGGCCCGGTTGCCGCTGCGAGCGTGATCATGGAGGTGTTGCTGACGATCATCAGCCAATACCTGTTCGTCGCTTTGGGTGTGGTCTGTCTAGTGAGACTGACCGGCGCGGTGGCATTGGCGGGCGATCTGCTGGTGGGCCTCGGGGCAAGCCTGCCGTTGATCGCCCTGCTGGTGGCGCTGCTGCGCCGGGGGTCGGTATTCCAGCGCCTGCAGCACATGGCCGAGCGGCTGCTCGGCCGCCACGCAGCGAGGCTGCTCGGGCAATCCGCAAATCTCGATGCGGCGATGCGCGAATTATGGGCGTGCCGCGGCCGCCTGGGGACCGCGACCGGCTGGCAACTCTTGGGGATGATCGCGGGCTCGTGCGAGACCTGGCTCGCGCTGCGCTGGCTGGGACAGCCGGTCGGTTTCGGCGCGGCGCTCGTGCTCGAGAGTCTCACGCAGGCCGCCCGGCACTTCATCTTCGTGGTTCCGGCCGGGCTCGGCGTCCAGGAGGCGGGCCTGGTAGGCTTCGGCTACCTGCTCGGCGTGGGCAGCGACCTGGCGATCGCCTTGTCGCTCGCCAAGCGGATGCGCGAGATTCTGTTCGGCGTGCCCGCGCTGCTGTCATGGTATTGGGCGGAAGGACGCAAAGAGCTGCAGCATGTCCGCGACTTCGGCAAATATTGAGGCGGCGAAAATCCGCATCGGCTCGCCTGAGCACCGGCAGATTCTGGCGCGGTTCTTCCTCGACACGCACGTCGATTACGTTCCCGAGCAGATCCAATGGCCAGCGCTCGAGGAAGCCGAGCGCGCGCGACTCGCCGGCCTGCCTTTCTGGCAGGAAGCGGTGTCCACCGAGAACGTCACATCGAATACCGTGGCCGCCGCCGCGCAGCTCGAATCCGATGCCGGGCTGCGCGCGGCCATCGAGCTGCAGGGGTTCGAGGAGAACCGGCACGCGCGGCTGCTCGTCGCACTGACCTCGCACTATCGGATTGCCGTCGAGACGCCGCCGCGGTTCGAGCCGCGCTCGCTGGAGAGCGATTTTCTGTTCGCCGGCTTCGGCGAGTGCTTCGATTCCTTCTTCGCGTTCGGGCTGTTTGCACTCGCGCGCGACTCTGGTTATTTCGCCCCGCGGCTCGTGGCGATCTTCGAGCCGGTCATCCAGGAGGAGGCGCGCCACATCCTGTTTTTCGTCAACTGGGTGAGATATCGGCGCTCGCAGCTGCGCCGGTGGAAGCGACCCGGCTTCAGGCTGCGCTGCGCGTGGATAATCTGCAAACAGGTCGCGGCGCGCATCAGGACGGCGCGCGCGATGGGCCACGAGCCGGGCGCAAGCGGCGAGA
The DNA here is from genome assembly GCA_005877705.1 of Gammaproteobacteria bacterium. Classification (GTDB taxonomy): domain Bacteria; phylum Pseudomonadota; class Gammaproteobacteria; order Steroidobacterales; family Steroidobacteraceae; genus 13-2-20CM-66-19. The sequence continues at coordinate 6,443 of VBNY01000199.1, read as the reverse complement.
ATTTCACCTTGAGCGCGCATCAGGAGCTGGCAGCCCCGGTTACGCTGCACCGGCTGTTGCAGCTGTGTCTGGGCGAGAACGATCGCCGCATGGCCGGTTATGACTCGCGTCTGCTGCGGCCGCGGCTCGTGCCGAGCCTGGCGCGATTCCTGTATCGCGTGCTGCCCGCGAGCATCTGATCCGGTGATGCCTCAGAGAACATTCACGGCGCTGTTTCGGCCTTTGAGCTCAAAGAGCCCGCGTTCGCGCAAGCCCGGGACGGCGGACCACAACCCGGCGCTGGATGCGATCTGGCAAGTGGTGTGTGCGATTCCGCGGGGGCGAGTCTCGACCTACGGAGCTGTGGCGCGTGCCGCGGGATTGCCTGGCCGTGCACGCCAGACAGGGTTTGCGTTGAGGGTGGCGCCTGAAGCGCTGAATCTGCCGTGGCATCGCGTTGTTGGTGCGGGCGGTCACCTCGCGTTTCCGAAGGCATCGCCGCAGCATAGAGAGCAAGCGCGACGCCTGCGCGCTGAAGGGGTGTTGGTAAAGAATGGCCGTGTGACACGGTCCGCCTTGACAGACCTCGAGGAGCTGTAGCGGGAGGCCGTAGTGAACAGACCGTGGCATACGACCGCGCTGCTGGAAGTCACGGCGATGGTCGCGCTCCTGCTGTCCTACATCTGGGGGTGGCAGGGCTTTTTCCGGGGCGGCTTCCTGCTGGTCACCGCCTTGTACTTTGCGATCGGCTATGTTAGCCACAGGCGCCGCGGCGAGACCGCGCGCGAACTCGGCCTTAGATTCGATAACGGCTGGGCGGCGGCGCGCAATGCGGCCGTGATCGTCTCCGTTGGTTTGTGTGTGCCGCTGGCGGTCGGTGCGGCACTCGGCACCTGGCATTTTCACGGTTGGTCGAGCTCGCTCGCCGGCTTGCCGTGGGGGCTGGCTTGGGGTACCGCGCAGCAATATGGTCTCCTGTGCTTCCTCTATCGGCGGCTGCTTGAAATCCTCGACAGTCCGCAAGCAGCTACGCTCGGCGCGGCCGCCATCTTCGCGGCGTTCCATGTGCCAAACCCGTTTCTGCTGGGCGTTACGTTCGTTGCGGGGCTGGCGTCATGTACGCTGTACCGACGCGAGCCCAATGTGTTCGTCCTCGGCATTGCGCACGCGGCGATCTCATTTGTGCTGTACGGCGCGCTTCCGCGTACCGTCACACATGGGCTGCATGTGGGGCCGGGATATTTTACCGCTCACTGACTGGGTCAACCGCTGATGCAATGCTACCGTTATCGAGCACCGTGGCCGGCCGCGCGATTCCCGTGGCAGCTCGCTGCCGCCTTGGTTCTCTGCTACTCGCTCGTTCAACATGCGCAGGCCGCCGGCGAGCTCAAACAGTATGTGTCTGCGCCGGATGCCAGCTACGGCTGGCGTGAAGTCGGCACGGGCCACATAGGATCGACCGAATATGTGGAGCTGATTCTCACATCGCAGACCTGGCGTGGCACTGTCTGGAAGCATCAGCTCGTCGTGCTACGACCTGCGAAGCTCGACGCCTCCTCCAAACAGGCATTTCTTTTCATTGACGGTGGCAGCTGGAAGCCCGAGTACGAGAATGGGTTTGCCGGCAAGCCGCCCCGCGAGGCCCGCATCTTCGTCCAGCTCGCAAACGAAGTGCGCGCGCCGGTCGCCGTCGTGCGTCAGGTGCCGCTCGAGCCGTTGTTCGAGCGGCGCGAGGATGCCCTCATCGCGTATTCCTTCGACAACTATTTAAAGACGGGCGAGGCGGACTGGCCGTTGCTGCTTCCCATGGTCAAGAGCGCCTCGCGGGCGATGGACGCGGTCCAGCAGCTCGCCGAGCAGCGCTGGGGCATTCCGATCGAGCGATTTACGGTCTCGGGCGCATCCAAGCGTGGCTGGACCTCGTGGCTGCTCGCGGCTGTCGAGCCCCGTGTAGCGAGCGTCGCGCCCATGGTCATCGACATGCTCAACATCCCGGCCCAGATCGACCTGCAGCGCAAGACATTCGGCGGCCTCTCGGAAGAGATCCGCGATTATGCGGACATCCAGCTGCCCGAGCGGATCGACTCGGCCGCCGGCCGCAAGCTCGTCGCGATCGTCGATCCCTACAGCTACCGCGACAGCCTCACGGAACCGAAGCTCACCGTGCTCGGAACGAACGACCCCTACTGGCCGGTCGATGCGCTGAATGTCTACTGGAACGGCCTGCCGGAGGACAAGCGGGTTCTGTACCTGCCGAATCAGACTCATGATCTGCGCGACCTCAAGCGACTCATTGCGGGCCTCAGCGCCGTGCATCGCTACTCGGCTCGTGGGCTATCGCTGCCGCGAGTTTCGTGGACGTTTGCGCGCGAATCGCAGTGGCTCGATCTCACGGTCAGCGCCGATCGACAGCCGCGCCGTGTGCTGGCCTGGAGCGCCAGCAGCCCCACGCGCGATTTCCGCAAGGCGCACTGGACATCGCATTCGTGCGAGCGCTCGAGCGAACGCTACCTCTGCCGGGAGCGCATTCCGCGGGGGCGCTACACGGCTTTGTACGCCGAGGCGGCATTTACCGATCGCGGCGCGCCTGGCTTCTCGCTGTCGACGCTGGTGTGCCTCGCCGGCGGTCCAGAGGCCGATGATCGGCCAGGGTGCTGAGCGCGGCGCGACTAGTGCGCTGTGCGCGCCTTATAGGAAAACTTCTGACCGGCCACGGAGGCCTCGTACATCGCGCCACCTTTCACAATCGTGAAAACCGCCATTCCCTTGTAATAGTTCCCCGCCGTGGTGGCGTCTTTCTTCCCGCCGCTTGCGGCTGCGGTTGCCCCGGTAGTGCCGGCCGTGCCGGATGCGGCGGCGGTGATCGCTACCGCACTGGCACTTGCATCGAACTCGAAATTGCCAGCGGTAAATTCGTCAAACGCCCGCTTGTCTTGAAAGAAGATGATCTGGCTGTAGGCCTGGCCGCCGGCCTGGAATCCGACGCTGAGTTGATTCAGCGTGGCATCGCCGACGTAGGCACCATGTTCGAATACACGACCGCGGCCGTGCGCGCCACCGATGACCAGGCCGCCTTTGCCGACCGTGGGGAAAACGGCGTAGCCATAGCAGTTGGCGAAAAACGCAGCACTCTGTCCCGCATTCTTGAACAGCTCGATGGTCTCGCTGTAACTGTCCGCCAAGGCCGCCGCGGCCGGCATCGTCATCGCCACACTCATCAGGAATGCACGAATTGCTCTCACCGTCGTTCTCCCGCGGATGTCACGCCCGCCACACTGGGATGATCCAATTCGGCGCCGCACAAGTCTAGTGGCCGGGCGTGGCGGCGCTGCGCGTGGTCGAGCACGGCGGGGCAGTGCACAAGAGTGACGACCTCTGCTACCTTGCGCGTTGCGCTCGACCAGACGCAAAAGCCGCTACATCGAAATCCAAGGGGGAGAATCATGCGCAACCACGAGATATTGAGACGATTTGTGAGTATTACGATCGCGGCGACGGCCTTGGCCCTGAGTGTGTCCGCCGCTGACACGAAGTCTCCGCCAGCCGCACAACCTGCCGCGGACAAGAAGGCGCCAGAGGGCAAGGCGCCCATGAGTGACGAGCAGATGATTGCGAGTGCGATGTCCGCCGCGCCGCGCAAGGTCGCGCAGCATGCAACCATTGTAGCCATGGGGGCCGACGGCAAGATGCGCACCTTACGCAAGGGAAGCAATGGCTTCACATGCATGGCGGATAACCCCGAGACGCCCGGGCCGGACCCGATGTGCATGGACGAGAACGCCATGGAATGGGTCCATGCCTATGTTTCCCATGCCACACCCGCGGCCGGCAAGATCGGACTCATGTACATGCTGGCCGGCGGGACCGATGCGAGTAACACGGATCCATTCGCAACAGGCCCGACGGCCAGCAACCATTGGATCAAGACCGGTCCTCACGTGATGATCGTTGGGGCGGATGCCAGCTTCTACGGCCAATATCCAAAGAGCGCCGACCCCGACACCTCGACCCCGTATGTCATGTGGGCCGGCACGCCATACCAGCATCTGATGGCGCCCGTTAAATAGCTCTCAACGAGGCTCGCATCTCAGCGGTGCCGGCGGCTGGATGCGTGCCTCGCTTCCTCCGAGCGTTTCGTCCCAGCTGAACAGCAGATGAACTGCTGCGTTCAGGCATCGGTCAGCTGAGCTGCGCAATCCTGTCGCCAAGATCCATGAGGATGCAGGAGCGAAATCATGAAACGCGCAGTCGTGGGTACCCTGGCCTTGATGTCCATACTCGCCGGCTCGGCGGCGGTTGCCGACCCTCACTTTGAACGCGATCGCGATCGCGATCGCGGCGAGTGGTCGCATCATCCTGAGCGCCAGCAGGCCGGTCGCTGGAACCATTACAACGATCGCCGTGAGGACCGTCGCGACTTCGATCGCGGCGATCACTGGCGATATGACCGCGGCCGGGACTTCGAGCGGGATGTCCCCGCGTATGTCTGGCATGATTTCCGCCGTGGCGATCGACTCCCCGTCGCGTATTACTGGCGGCCGTATGTAATCGAGGACTACCGCGCGTGCGGTCTCTATGCGCCGCCGTACGGCTACCGATGGGTGCGCATCGACAGCGATGCCGTGCTCGCTGCGGTTGCGACGGGCATCGTCCTGGACGCCGTCTATCACGCGTTTTAAGTAAGGACAGCGTGCGGCGCCCAGCTCGGCCGTTGGCCCGTGGAGAACTGTACGCCGCGCTCAGGCGCGCGCTTCGCGTGCGCTCACATTGCGTAACGTGGCGGAGGCTGCGCCATCGCCGGCGACCTGGGCGATGTCTGAAAGACTGATTACGCCCTCGAGCAGGCCGTTCTCGTCGACACAAAGGATCCGCGACACCTGGAACTCGGCCATCGCCTCTTGTGCAGTGTCAAGGCTGTCCCCCGCTTGGCATGCGATGACGTCGCGCGTCATGAACAGATCGACGGGACGATCAGGAGGCTCATATTCGGCAACGACACGTATGGCGATATCCCGATCTGTGATCGTTCCGAGCACGTTGCCCGCCGTATCACACACCGGAAGGAATCCGACCTGCTCGTCGCGCATGAGTGCGGCAGCAACTGCGATCGTCGTCTCGGGCGTTACGCATCGTACATCTGTCTTCATAAGGTCTCGGCACAGCATGACGTGTCCTCTCGTTGACCTGCGTCAAGAGACACACAGCATTCGACATGCCTGAGCGGCTGGTTGGGCGAGGCGCTAGCCGAAAGCCGGATGAGTGCCGGCAACGGGTTTCAGTCTACGCTCCGCGCCGCCCGTGGTTTGGTTTGACTGCGTACGTGCCGCGGATACATTGAGCGTAGGCGCCGCGCAAGACCAACCGACTTCAGCGCACGTTGCTCACGGCGATCGTGTTTACGACCCGCGCCGCGCCCGGGGCTGCGCGCGCGGCTGATTCTGCGATCTGGCGCTCCAACTCCGTGTTGACCTGGCCAGTCAGATACACCACTTGGTCCAGAGTCTGCACCCACAGTAAGTTGGGAGGGCCCAATGCCGGATATTGTTCCAACATCGCACGTACTTCGGCCGTGATCTGCGCATCGCCCGGGCACCCTTGGAACCCGCATTTCCTGTACACCGCGCATCCGGCAAGAGCGCCCATGAGGACGAGGGAGAAGGCCAATGCGCCAAGATGTTTGGCCCCGTTCACGTTCCGCGCCAGAATATCACCGTCGAGCTGCCGGTTGGGCTTCGCTACGGGACCTGGCCCTGCTCGAGCAGATCGAGGTACGCCCCCGAGACGAGCTGCGACTCCGGAATGCCGAGAATTTGCAGCAACTCCGCCGCCGTTCGCTGGCCAGCCGCAACGGTATCCGAGTCCCGCAGAACCACCTCGAGCTCGAGGAATGAGCCGAGGCCTTCGACCTCATCGAGGTGAATGCGTGTGTTACCGATCAGCACGACCTGCCTGCGCTTCCTGATGACTCCGCGGACGCCGACAGCAGTACTCAGCGCACGCAGCAAGGGCACTGCGTCGTGGCACGGAATACGGCCATATTGGGAGAGCTTCGGTCCTGCCTCATCCGGCCGTTCGTAGAAAATGAGCTCGCCGGTCCCGTCGGCGAACTGGCGAAGCTTCAGGCGTCCGCGCACCACGTGAAAGAACGTGTCCGTCTGGCACAGGTGATGCTCTCCGTGGCATGGGAGCGCTGCGAGTCCTGCTCGAACGTCGGACAGACCGTCGATACGGGCCTTGACTTCAATATTTCTCGCCACGCGCGCCGTCACTCCGCTTGTTGCTGTCAATCGCCGCGGTGATTTGATCAGCCAAAGCATCGACACCACGTCGCGTCAGAGTCTTTTGTGGGCCCTTTACTTCGACCGACAAGTCGGCAGTGAGCTGCCCGGTTCTTGCATTCACGACGTGCGCCTTGAGATAGACAAAAAGAAAGCTCGCCTTGTGCACGCGGCCCACGACAATCC
>VBNY01000198.1:8110-31598 GCA_005877705.1 Gammaproteobacteria bacterium | reverse complement strand
GGAGGCACTGCTCTCGCACTGGACGCTGGCGGCCACCCTCTCCCATCCGCACCTGATTCGAGTTCTCGAGACGGGTCGCTGCCAGCTTGGCGGTCTCCAATTTGTCTTCGTCGTGATGGAATACGCTGAACAGACTCTCTCGCAAATTCTTCTCCACCGGGCTCTTACTCCCGAGGAAGTGCGGGAAATGCTGCTCCCCACCCTGGATGCCTTGGATTTCCTGCATCGCAAGAACCTGGTGCACGGCCGACTAAAACCATCAAACATCCTGGTCGTCGATGATCACCTGAAACTGGCGAGCGACACCATTCGGCCCGCCGGCGAATCCGCGGCAAATCCCGCGCAGTCTTCCGTCTACGAACCTCCAGAGGCAACAGACGGCAGTTTTTCCGCTGCCGGCGACATCTGGCGGCTCGGCATAACCATGGTGGAGGCTCTCACGCAGCACCCTCCTGCGTGGCCGGATACAGGATCGGATATTGTCTCCTTGCCCATGATGCTTCCTCCAACGTTCGAGGGCATCGTGCGGCAATGCTTGAATCGCAGCCCCGTCAACCGTCCGACGGTCGCCGACCTCAAAGCCCAGATCACACGGGTGCTGCCAGCGCCGCTAGTCTCGGTACCTCAGCCTCCCGTTTCGGTGCATCAACCGCCCGAGCCGGTAGCGCAGCCGCTCGTGTCGATTCCTCAGCCTCTCGCACACGAAGTACCGGGCCGAGCCACTCCTCCACGCCAATCGCCCAGACAGCGCGTGTTCGTAGCGGCGATCGCCGCGCTCCTCGCAGCATCGGTCGCGGTTTGGGCTGGCTTACGGCTGTTCAGTTCGCAGACCCCTTCGCAACAAGCCGCTGCGCCTACAATCGCGTCCAGCGCGAAGACCGCACAGTCTGAACCGGCGCCCGCCCGCCCTGTTTCTCCTTCGTCGCCTCAACCCGCACAACCGTTGGCAGACCGTTCACCCGCCGTGCTACATGAAGAGATTCCCCACGTTCCACGCAGCGCCCGTGACACGATTCACGGCCATATTAAAGTCACGGTTCGCGTAACCGTCGATAGCGCGGGCAATGTGGTTCAGGAGACCTTGGAGACTCCCGGCCCAAGCAGGTATTTCGCCCGCCTGGCAACCCGAGCCGCCAGAAGATGGAAGTTTGCTCCGGTGGGCAACCGGGATCCTCGAGAGTGGCTACTGCGATTCGAGTTTACTCGCGGCGGCACCAGCGGACACGCTGCTCGGGGCCGCAAGCGGTAACGAGGCCATGTGGGCGCGTGCGCGCTACGCCCGTTCGAACTGCTGCGCTTCCGTACTGCCCTCGAGCGCCGTAATCGAGGAGTTGCCGCCGCTCACCGTCTGAGTCACATCGTCGAAATAGCCCGCGCCGACTTCGCGCTGATGCTTCGTCGCCGTGTAGCCGTTGGCCTCGGCGGCGAATTCCGCCTGCTGCAGCGCGACGTACGCGCTCATCTGCTGCGCCTTGTAGCCGCGGGCGAGCTCGAACATCGAGTAGTTGAGCGCGTGGAAGCCCGCGAGCGTGATGAACTGGAACCGGTAGCCCATCGCGGCGAGCTCGCGCTGGAACTTCGCGATCGTGGCATCATCGAGCTTGCGCTTCCAGTTGAATGACGGCGAGCAGTTGTACGCGAGCAGCTTCCCCGGGAACTGCTGGTGTATGCCCTCGGCGAAGTGCCTCGCCTCCTCCAGATCGGGCTTGGCGGTCTCACACCAGACGAGATCTGCATACGGCGCGTAGGCGCGACCGCGGGCGATAGCCTGCTTGAGGCCCGCCTTCACATAGAAGAAGCCCTCGGGGGTGCGCCCCCTGGAGGCGTCGATGAACGGTGCGTCCCGCTCATCGACGTCGGACGTGATCAGGTTGGCGCCTTCGGCATCCGTGCGGGCGACGAGCACCGTCGGCACGTTGCAGATATCGGCCGCCAGCCGCGCCGCCGTGAGCTTATTGGTCGCCTCCAGGGTCGGCACCAGCACCTTGCCGCCCATGTGGCCGCACTTCTTGGCGGAGGACAGCTGATCCTCGAAGTGCACCCCCGCGGCGCCCGCGTCGATCATCTGCTTCATCAGCTCGAACGCATTCAACACGCCGCCGAAGCCCGCCTCGGCGTCGGCCACGATCGGCTTCAGCCAGTCGATCGAATCATTCCCCTCGGCGTGGTGCAGCTCATCCGCGCGCCGCAGCGTGTTGTTGATTCGCCGCACGACCGCGGGCACGGAATCGGCCGGATACAGTGACTGATCGGGGTACATCTCGCCGGCGAGGTTCGCGTCTCCGGCAACCTGCCAACCGGACAGATAGATTGCATCGAGCCCTGCCTTGACCTGCTGCATGGCCTGGTTGCCGGTGAGCGCGCCGAGGGCGTTCACCAAGGGCTTCTCGTTGAGGTAGCGCCACAATTTCTCAGCAGTCAGCCGGGCAATCGAATGCTCGACCGGAATCGTGCCCCGCAGCCGTACGACGTCCTCGGGCTTGTACGGGCGCTCGATGCCGCGCCAGCGCGGGCTCTCGCGCCAGGTGCGGCGCAGTTCTTCTGCTGTCGGAAGCGCTCTGGTCAGGTCCATGGGTCGTGGTCTCCTCGCCGCTCACGAGCTCAGCAGCTCGTACGCCGGCAGTGTCAGGAACTCGTCGAAGGTTTCCTGCTTGGTCATTTGCTCGAACAGGCGCGCGGCCGTCGGAAACACGCCGCTCGCGAGCCGCGCCGCTCCAACCTCCTCGTGGATCCGGTCGAGCTCCTCGGTCAACAGCCGATCGAAGCGTTCTACGGTCACGGGTCGGCCCTCGCTCGTGCGTGCGCCGTGCCGCAGCCATTGCCACAGCTGCGCGCGGCAGATCTCCGCGGTGGCGGCGTCTTCCATGAGGTTGTAAAGCGGCACACAGCCGCTGCCGCGCAGCCATGCCTCTATGTATTGCACGCCGACGCGAATGCAGCCTCGCAGTCCGCCTTCGGTGATCTCACCGTGCGGCACGCGCAGCAGGTCGCTCGGGGCCACATTGACTTCGCTGCGCAGCACCTGCAGTTGATTCGGCCCCCGCATGACGGAGTCGAAAGCCTCGCGCGCGATCTGCGCAAGCCCCGGATGCGCGATCCAGGTGCCATCGTGTCCCGCATGCGCTTCGCGCAACTTGTCGGCGCGCACGCGGGCCATGGCCGCCTCGTTCGCCGCGGGGTCGTCACGGATCGGGATCTGCGCCGCCATCCCGCCCATCGCATGCACGCCGCGCCGGTGACAGGTCTTGATGAGCAGATCGACATAGGACTTCAAGAAATGCCGCTCCATCGTCACCGTGGCGCGATCGGGCAGCAGGAACTCCGCACGGTTACGGAATTTCTTGATGAAGCTGAAGATGTAGTCCCAGCGGCCGCAGTTGAGCCCGGCCGAGTGCTCGCGCAGCTCATGCAGGATCTCGTCCATCTCGAAGGCGGCGAGAATCGTCTCGATGAGCACGGTGGCCTTGATCGTGCCGCGCGCCAGCCCGAGCGCATCCTGCGCCGCGAGAAACACATCGTTCCACAGCCGCGCCTCCAGATGGCTCTCCATCTTGGGCAGGTAGAAATACGGGCCGCTGCCGCGGCGCGCGAGCGCCTCGTGGTTGTTGGCGATGAACAATGCGAAGTCGAACAGCGCAGCGGACACCGGCTCGCCGTTGATACGCACGTGCTTTTCCGGCAGATGCCAGCCACGTGGGCGCACGATGAGAGTCGCCGTGCGCTCGCCCAGCCGGTAGACCTTGCCGGTTGCACGGTCGCAGTAGCTGATCGTGCGCCGGATCGCGTCGCTTAAGTTCACCTGCCCGTGGATCAGGTTCTCCCAGGTCGGCGAGCAGGAGTCCTCGAAGTCCGCCATGAACGCGCGCACCGGGGCATTCAGCGCGTTGATGATCATTTTGCGATCGACGGGGCCTGTGATCTCGACCCGGCGATCCTGCAGATCCGCGGGCACGGGGAACACCCGCCACTCGGCGGCGCGGACGTCCGCGGTGCCCGGCAGAAACGCCGGCAGCGCGCCGGCGTCGAGCTCTGCCTGACGGTGCTCGCGTGCGGCGAGCAGCTCGAGACGGCGCGGATTGAACCTGCGGTGCAGGCTCGCGAGCAGCTGCAGCGCAAGCGGCGTCAGCACCTCCTCGGACCGCTCGATCCTCGCCCCCAGAATCTCGACCTTGGGCCCGTTCGGCTCACGCGAGTACACGACCGCATCGGCTTGAGCGTTCATGGGCTGGAGCATAATCCCTCTCGGCGCGGGAATTTGACTACAGAAACTTCACACTGTTAATTTCACATGTCACTGCTGCCGCGGTAAACCGCCATGCCTCAGCTTCTGCGCAAGGGACACTTTCTCGGCGCTAAACTGCGCTCGATCCGCAAGCGCAACGGCCTCACGCTCGAGGAGCTCTCGGCGCGCTGCATCCAGCGCAATGCCCAGGCCGCGCCGTCGGTGTCCTACCTGAGCATGATCGAGAGCGGCAAGCGGGCACCGTCGCCCGAGGTGCTCAAGCTGCTGGCCGCGGTGTTCCAGCGGGAGCAGGCCTGGTTCCTGGATGAGCCGCGGGCGGCGCGGCGCGGATTCCGCTGGAGCCGGCCTTCCTGTTCTCCAAGAGCGTTCTGCAAGCGGCGATCCCGGAGCTGCTCGCGCAGACCGGCACCACCGGCCGCCAATTCGCGCACCTGCTGATCCGCTCGCACCAGGAGATGTCGCGCAATGACTTTCCGGACCTCGAGCGGGCGGCTGAGAGCGTCGGCGAGCGCGGCTTTCCGCTCTCTGTCGAAGATCTCATGCGCCTGTGCAGGCGCCACGGGTTGGAGATCCGCTGGTTCGACCGCAAGCCGGTGCTCGCCCGCGACAAGGACCGCGAGGTGCGTAGCATGGTGCGTTCCTTCTTCGAGGCGCCGCGCATCGTCTATGCCAACCGCGCCCTGCGGGCCGACCCGGCGCGCCTGAAATTCGATCTCGCCGCGCACATCGCCCACAAGGTCCTGCATGGAGGCGATGGGCTGAAATCGCCACACGCCACGGGCGGCGAGATGGGAGGCAGCCCCGAAGGCGGCTCGAGCGCGGCCGGCATGGATGCGCAGGATGTGCTGCACGCGTGGCGCGACTTCGAGTGCAGTTTCTTCGCGGGCGCCCTGCTGGCGCCGAAAGTCCCGTTCCGGCGGTTTCTCACGCGCGAGCGGCATCGGGTGGAGGCGGGGGTAAAGCTCGAGCTCACACCCGCGGTCATCATGCGGCGTATGACGAAGGTCTCGCCCTACCCTTACTGGCACTTCTTCGACGCCTACCCTCCCGGGTACCTGCGCGCGGTGTACCGCGGAAACGGCATTCCGCTCCCCTGGGGCAACCTGGCGCAGGTGAGCGATCCCTGCCCCAACTGGGCGGTGTTCCGCATGATCGACGGCCATCGCGGCGAGTCGGGATCGCAGATCTCGGTGCTGCGGGACGGAGACCGCTCGCTGCTGTACTGCTGCCACTCGATTCGGGTGCACGACATGGCGGGCAATCCGCACGTGCTCTCGGTCGGCGTCGACCTTGCGCCGGCGCTCGATGCGAATGGCGCGAAGAGCCCCGAGCTGATCGACTCGGTCTTTGGAGAATGCCTGCACCGGCGCGGTGAGGCGCGCATGCCCAAGCCAGCAATCCAGGTCCTCGGCGCCGTGGCGAACGTGTTGAACATCGCCTGGATCGAAGACGCACTCACCCAGCCCGCACGAATCATCTGCCCGCGCAGCGCGCGCTGCCCGCGGTCGGAGCGGTGCGAGCAGGCACGTCCGTCGCGCGCACGAGAGATTGCGGACGTGCGCGAGGAGATCCTCGGCCGCGAGCCACAGTAAAGATTGACACGCGCAGCGCGGCTTCCCCCTTGGCCCGTTTGATGGCATAAATGTCAGAATGCGCAAAATGTACCGCACTCTCGAATCGACTGCACTGCTGTTGAGCGCGGCGGTGATCGCTCTGTGGGGCACGGTCGCGGGCTCGACCGACCTGGATGCCGAGCGCGCCAGCATCGCGCAGTGGCGTGCGCAGCGGCTGGCTTCGCTTACGAGCGCAACGGGATGGCTGTCGCTCGCGGGACTTTTCTGGCTGCGGCAGGGGGAAAACACCTTTGGGCGTGCGGCCTCGAATGCGCTCGTCCTCGAGCATCCCGCCCTGACGGACACGGTCGGCTCGTTCGTCTTGACGGACCGGAGCGTGCGCTTCGTTGCCCGCGCCGGGAGCGCCGTCACACATGACGGGCAGCCAGTGACCGCGCTCGATCTCGAGTCGGATGCCAAGGGGTCGCCGACGGTGCTGCAGAGCGGTTCGCTGCAGTTCTTTGTCATCGAGCGCGCCGGCAACCTGGGCGTGCGCGTGCGCGACATCGAGAGTCCACGGCGAAGGAATTTCCTTGGGCTGGAATATTTTCCGATCAGTCCCCAGTGGATTTTCAACGCTCGTTTCGAGCCGTACGAGCCGCCGCGGCACATCAAGATCGTGAACATTCTCGGAATGGAAGAGGAGATGGAGTGCCCCGGCGCCATCGTGTTCCGCAAGGACGGCCGGCCGTGGCGGCTCGACACGGTGTTGGAGGAGCCCGGCGCGCAGCAGCTGTTCGTCATGTTCGCGGACGGCACGAGCGGCCGCGAAACCTACGGCGCGGGCCGCTTCATGTACCTGTCGCTGCCGCTGAGCGGCAAGACCGTCGTGGACTTCAACAAGGCCTACAACCCGCCGTGCGCGTTCAACGACTTCGCGACCTGTCCGCTGCCGCCGCCGCAGAATCGCCTGCGGCTACGCATCGAAGCGGGCGAGAAGAAGTATTCGGGCCGGCACGCTTCCTGAGAGAACGCTAATCTAAGCTGGCGCGCTGCGCGCCTTCGCGGCGGCCTGCGGGTCCGGCTGGCCGAACCAGCGCTGCAGCACGTGGTCGAGCGACAGCGGCCCCGCGCCTGCAATCGCAATCCACAGAAACAACGCCAGGTACTCGAACTCATCGAATCCGAGCAGAGTCTCGAGCGAGTCGACCTCGCCCCATTTCGCCGAGCGGATCGCGACGATCATCGTGACGCCTAACGCCCCGGCCGAGATGCGGCTCACCAGGCCGAGCAGCAGCAGCAGTCCGCCGCAGAATTCAACCCCCGAGACGAACGGCGCCAGGAGGTGGGGCAAGGGGATGCCCCAACCGACAAAGTTCTCGGTGACCTGCGGCAGGTTCGCGAGCTTCCCCCAGCCGCTCCACATGAATACCCACCCCACCGTGATGCGGGCGAACAGGGGCGCCAGCCAGGTGAGGTGACGCGCCACGCGCTCCGGCCATTCGATCAGCCACTGGACGAGCAATCTCATGGGGTCTCCGCTTGCCTGAAGTGCCGGGAATCGCCGAATCGCTGTGCGAGCGTGAGCATGATGCGTTGTTGCACGCGTCGGCGCCACTCGGGGGTCACGGTGAAGGGCGCCGCAACTGCGGCGGTCGCTTGATGCTCGGCGGTCACGGCGCGTGTCGCCAGGGCCAATGAGGCCGGCGCGAAGGCAAGGAACAGGTCAGTGTGCGTTTGCTGAGCGCCAGCGCTCGATTGCACGAAGAACGGCAGCAGCTCGCTGCCCGAGCTCGCGAGCGCCTCGTAGTCGCCGAGGAACAGTCCACGCGAATCCGGCGCGAGGTCAAGATCGAAGGGCCCGCTCAAGTGCGACTCGCGCCAGCTGACGGCATCGGCCGAAGTAACCAGCCAGTAGTCAGTCAGCAGCGTCGCGGGATCCGAAGTGTCGTTGCGCAGGTCATAATAGGTTACGGCAACGACACCGTCGGCGCGCACATGCACTGTTGGAGTGAAGGCCGCGGCTGCGGGGAGCGCGTTGACCTGCGCCGGCGGCGACCATGTGCCCCCACCATCCGCAGACCGCGCAAGGGCGATCCCGTCGTGCTGCCCGCCAGAGAAGCGGGAGTCCTGCCACACAACGTAAATAACACCGCCCGCAGCGACTGCGACGGAGGCGAGATTCGACCCATCACGAACCGCAGCGCCCGTTTGTGGATCCCGCGTTCCTACCGCCAGCAGATCGGCGATCTTCACGGGCGCCGACCACGTGCCACCGTGATCCGCCGATTGAATTGCCCGCAATGACGCCGACATTGCACCCGTTGCCGACACATCGATCTCGGTGAACACATCGACGACAACACCGCCGGGGAGCACGGCGATCTGGTTGCCGAGTGTTTGATTGCGCACGCCGGGGTCATAGATGCTGCGCGCCGCTTGCCAGCTCGCGCCGGCATCGCTAGTCACGGCCAGCCAGCTCGGTCCGTTCTGAGCGGACGTGATCCTGTCCCAGACCGCGTACACGAACCGCGCATCGAGCGGATCGGACGTGATCGATCCCTTGTCATTGAAGGATTGCGCCCCGTCCTGGATCAACGCGGTCGGCGCGCCCCAGCTCATTCCGCCGTCCTGTGAACGTGCCACGAGCATGGCGCTGGACGATCCGGCCGCCAGCACGAGCCCTGAGAATGACAGCGACAGCGCATACGCGGCACCGTCAGGTGAAAACGCGAGCCATATGTCCGAGGCACGCGCGTAATCGCCGCGATTACCGGCGTTGCCGCCAGTACAGCGTGAGAAGGCTGCCCGTGAGAGCGTCCACGTTGCTCCTGCGTCGAAGGACGCGGCCAGCATCAGCCCCTGCGCGCCCCCGTCCGACCAGCGATTCTGCTGCCAGGCCCCGATGAGGTTCGCAGGGCTCGTGGGGTTCACCGCCAGATAGGGCTCAGCCACGGTGTCGGTGTAGAGCGTTCCTGAGGGCGCCACGCCGTCGCAGCCAGCCGGGAACGTGGAGGGTTGGGAAACACGCACCAGCGCGACTGATGAGGGCTGTGGCGCCGGCGGCGCGGCAGGCCCCGAGCCGCCGCTGCAAGCTGTCAGCAGCGACACGAGTGCCAGCGGCGCCGCGCGTTGGCGCAAATGCCGTGCGCCCGGATTCATGCCACTAGGGAACCGCCGGCGTCGAGACGGCCGGCAGCGGCACCACGCCAGGCCGATGCTCGACTTCATGACCGGCGGCGACCCAGGCATCCAGTCCTCCGAGCAGCGGGCGCACGCGAACGTAGCCCCGATCGAGCAACTTCCTGGCCGCGTAGGCGGCCGATGCCTCGTTCGGGCACGCGCAATAGAGCACAACTTCGCGCTCTGGCGGCAAGTCCCGCAGACGCCGGGGGACTTCATCCACGCTGATCTCCAGCGCACCGGGAATGCAGTGCCGATCCTGACTCCGGCCGAGCGCAGAGCGCACATCCACGATCACGGGGATGTCATCTCCGACCAGACGCCGCCGCAATTCATCAACGGTGATGCGCGCCATGCGCAACATGTTGCTGAAGCGGTGCCGCTCCCACCACTTGAAAGCGATGTAGCTCGCGAGCAGCACACCGATCAGCGCGCCCGCCAGCGACCCGAGGTCGTGCAAGCGCTCCAGCAGGCCGCTGATCTGGGCATGGAACAGCACGCCGGCGCCGATCGTCGCACCGATCCACACGGCGCTGCCCACACCGTTCAGCAGCTCGAAGGACGTAAGACTCAGGCGCATCGCACCGGCCAGCGGGCGCGCAACCATGGATAAGCCTGGAACGAACTTCGCCAACACCAGTGTGACCTTGCCCCAGCGCTCGAAGCGCCCCTCGGTGCGCCGGACGCAGGAATCCGGCGACAGCGACACACGGCACAGCAGCCTCATGATCCGGCGGCCGTAGACCCGGCCCGCGAGGTACCAAAAGGTGTCGCCGATGGTGCAGGCGAGGAGCACGACGCCGAACAACGGACCCACGGCGAATCCGCCGTCTCCGACCAGCGCCCCGCACACCAGCAGCAGGGGCATCGCGGGCAGCGGCAGACCCGCCCGCTCGAGCAGCACGTTGGTGAAAACCAGCGCCAGTCCGTAGTCCGTGATGAGCACCGTCGTCATGTCAATCCTCATTTCCGGGGCCGCGTTCGGAGCCGCCGAAGGTGTACCTCGCGCCCACCCACACGCCGCGCGGCGTGCCCGGTCCGCGGAATTGCTCGTCGCGGGGCGCGACCCCCGCTGCGGGGCCGAACGTGCGATCGGGGCCCGTGAAGACGTTCTGGCCCAGCAGCGCGAAATTGTAATAGCGGCGGTCGAACAGGTTGTTCACCCGGGCGAAGACCTCGAGGGCGCGGGTTACCGCATAGCGCGTATCGAGGTTGAGCAGTGTGTATCCGGGCAGGCGGCCATTGCGATCGCTGTTGTTTTCATCACCCCTGGCGTACACGCCGCTGCTGGCCAGGATGCTCGTGCCCGCCGACCAGCGCTCTGTCAGGTTGCAATCGACGCGCAACTTGAGCGTGTGGCGGGGAACTCCCGGGATCTGATCCCCCGCTCGCACCTGGATCGCGCCGTTGGCGTCCGCGCTGGAATTGCTCGGGCTGCTCTCGGTGAACGCCGACTGGAATGTGGCATCGATGAAGCTGTAGCGCGCGGCGAGCGACCACCGGCCGAGGCGGGCGGCGGCTGCCAGCTCGGTTCCCGAGCGCCGCGTAGCGCCGATGTTGGCGAAAAACCCGGCATTGGTCGCGCCGGCGCCGCTGCTGATGAACTGGATGTCGTCGCGCAGGTTGGTTCGATACGCCGCCGCGCTCCAATGCCAGACCGACCAGGTGCCGCGTGCGCCGAGCTCCGCTGTTCGAGACACCACCGCCGCGAGCGCGGGATCGGCCAGGAAGTCGTTGGGCAGCTTGCAGGGCGCCGCCGGATCGGCGCAGGTGAGCTCGATGGCCGTCGGCGCCCGCATGCCCTCATTGTAGCTGCCATAGACGGTGAGCCGCGCGGCGGGATTGAAGTTGAGGCCGACCGCGGGGTTGAAGCGCGCGAACGCGTGCTCGCCGTTGAGCAGCGGCGCAAGACCGGTCCGATCCATGACCGCGACGGCAGCTGCAAACACGCCGACATCGCGGCTGCTCGTGTCCGCGCCGGTGGCCAGCGCGAAGCTCCCGTTACCCACCGTCTCGCGCTGCGCGGAGAACGCAGCGTCCTGCGAATCCTGGATGAAGCGCGCGTGCCCGATATCACCGCTCGCCCCGACGGTGAGCTGGTTCTTCTTGCCCGCGGGCGCGCCCGTCAATGTGAGCTGCAGACCGGCCCCGTAGCTTCGCTCGTCGATCGTCGCGATATCGTTCGTGGCCTGCACCGGGTCGGGGACGCCGGTGGCAGGATCGATCTGCCCGAAGTTGCTGTTGACGTTGCTGTTGAAGTTGCGCGTGCGGTAATTGCGGTAGTACAGGTTGCCGCCGAGCAAGGCCTGCCCGGCCAGGAAACGGCTGCCCTTCACGGTCACAAACGTCAGCCGGTTGGAGTTGATGTCGGGAAAGGTGTAGGCCTGGCGGATATCCTCCAGGAACGACTGCGGCAGGGTCTGCGTGCCCTGCAGCCGGTTGTCGACCAGGGTGAGGCTCGCATCGAGGTCGGTCCTCTCGTCCTGCCAGCCCGCCTTGCCGAAGAACTGCTGCACGCGGCTCGGGTTGTGGTCGGCCCAGCCGCGGTCGTCGAAGTAGTTGCCGGTCAGGAAGTAATCGAGCGCGCCGCGCGCGCCGCCCCACTCGAGCTCTGCTGTCTCGCGCCCGAACGACCCGCCCGACACCTCGACACCTCCTCCCGGGTACTGCGCGCCGCTTTTGGTATAGATGGCGAGCGCGCCGCCTAGGGTATTCAAACCGAAGGCGGGATTCGAGCCCGGGATCAACTGGATGCTGGAAATGGCCGACTGCGGGATCAGGTCCCAGTTCACCACATCCCCGAAGGGCTCGTTGACGCGCACGCCGTCCTGGAAGACCGACAGCCCCTGGGGGGTGCCGAGCAACGGCGAGGCGGTGAAGCCCCGGAAGCCGATATCGGGTTGCAACGGATTGCCCTGCGCGGCGTTGGACGTGACGCTGCTCGGATTGTGCTCCAGATAGTCCGTGAGTGTGCTCTGGCGTTGCCGCGCCAGATCGCCGCTGGTGTAGATCTGCACGTTGGCCGGCACATCCTGGATAGGGGTCCCGAGCCCGGGCAGGGGCGTCGTACCCACCACTTCGACGGTCGGCATCTCCAGAGCCTCGGCGGGGTTCGTGCCGGTTGCCGAGTGAGCAGCGCCCAGCGAGGCGCAGCTCGGAGCGAGCAGCACTGCTCGCTGGATCCACAACAACGCCCGTGCACCGAGACTCACCGCACCTTGATCCTCGATCCGCCAGGGAACGCCGCCTCACGCCGTAACCAATGCGGCAACGTAAGCGATTCTGGCATGCATCGAGTAACCGCGATGCAGTTTGGCGCTTGCCGTCCGCTGCGGCAAGCGCCTCAAGCGCCGATGAAGATCGCCGCCGGATGTTCCAGCAGTTCCTTCAACGCCTGAATCATCGCCGCCGCGTCATACCCGTCAACGAAGCGATGGTCGAATGAGGAGGACAGATTCATCATGCGCCGCACCGCGATGGCGCCATCCAACACAACGGGGCGCTCGTACGCGCGATTGACCCCGATGATCGCGACTTCCGGCGCATTGATGATCGGGGTACTGGCGATTCCCCCGAGTTTGCCGAGGCTGGTGATCGTGATCGTCGAGCCGGTGAGCTCCTCGCGAGTGGCTTTGTTGGTGCGCGCTGCTTCGGTCACGCGCCGCATCTCGGCGGCGAGGTCCCACAGGGAGCGGGACTGCGCATCGCGCACGACCGGCACCTTCAGACCCTCCGCCGTCTGCGTGGCAACACCAACGTGCACCGAGGCGTGGCGCACGATCACTGCGCGCTCCGCGTCGTACAGCGCGTTGCATTGGGGAAAAGCCTCGAGCACGCGCACGAGTCCGAGGACGAGGAAAGGCAGATAGGTGAGCGCCGCTGCGCCCGGCTCGAGCTTGCCGTTGAGATGCCTGCGCAGCGCCTCGAGCTCGGTGACGTCGATTTCCTCGACGTAGGCGAAGTGGGGGATATTGCGCTTGCTGTCGCTCATGCGCTGCGCGATCAGGCGGCGCAACCCGATGACCTTGATCTCCTCGGTGCCCCCGCGCGCCGATCGGGGACGTGCGGCCGCCGGCTTGTCGGCAGGTTTGAGCTGCACGGGCTGCAGTTGCGAGCGGCGCGCAACGTAAGCATCCAGGTCCTGGCGCACGATCCGGCCCTTGGGGCCGGAGCCGGACACCTGAGTGAGATCAATGCCCGCTTCATGCGCTCTGCGGCGGATTGCCGGCGACGTCGCGACGCGGCCGCTGCGCGCGGCCGTCGAGTGAGTGAGGCCGGCGCCGTTTCCGGGGGCTGCTGCGGCAACCACGCCGGCTTTCCTGCTTGCTGCGGCCGCCTGTGTGGGTGCCGAGCGCAGGTTGTTCGCCTGCTCTGCCGTCGCCGCAACCGGTTTCGCGGCGGCCGCCTCCCCCGCTCCACCCTGCGTGTCCAGCACGATGAGCTCCGCACCGACCGGCACCATGTCCCCCGGACCACCCGTTGTGGAGACGACGCGACCGCTGACCGGAGAGGGCACCTCCACGGCCGCCTTCTCGGTCATGACCTCGACCAGGACGTCATCCTCGGCAACCACGTCGCCCGGCTTGACGCGCCAACCGACGATTTCCGCCTGGACCGTGCCCTCCCCGAGATCGGGCAGCTTGAAAACGTACCGGCTCACGACGCCTCCATCACGCTCTTGAGCGCCGCCGCGATGCGCGCCGGGCCCGGGAAGTATTCCCACTCGAATGCATGCGGGTAAGGAGTGTCCCAGCCGGTCACACGCTGGATCGGTGCCTCGAGGAGCTCGGCGCCGTAGCCGCTGAAGCGCGTGGCCTCGTGAACGATCACGCACCGGCCGGTCTTGCACACGGAAGTGCAGAGAGTATCGACGTCGAGCGGCACCAGCGTACGCACATCGACAATTTCCGCGTCGACTCCCGCAACTCGCACGGCCGCCTCGGTGACATGGACCATGGTGCCGTAAGTGAGCACCGTCACGTCCTTGCCGGCGCGCACCACCTCGGAGCGACTGATCGGTACGGTGTAGTAGCCATCCGGCACTTCGCCCTTGGCGTGCGAGCTCCACGGCACGGCGGGCTTGTGCGGGTCGCCGTCGAACGGCCCGTTGTAGATCCGCTTGGGCTCGAAGAACACGACCGGGTCCTCATCCTCGATCGAGCTGATCAACAGCCCTTTGGCATCGTAGGGGTTGGACGGCATGATGACCTTGATGCCGCACACGTGCGAGAAGATCACCTCCGGACTCTGCGAATGCGTCTGCCCGCCGCGGATTCCGCCGCCGCAGGGGGTACGGATGGTGACGGGCGCGAAGAATTCCCCGGCCGTGCGATAGCGCAGCCGCGCGAGCTCGCTCACGATCTGGTCGAATGCGGGATAGATGTAATCGGCGAACTGGATCTCCGCCACCGGCTTCAGTCCGTTCACCCCCAGGCCGATAGCGGCTGCGACGATGCCGCCCTCCGCAATGGGAGTGTCGAACACGCGATGCTCGCCGTATTTTCTTTGCAGCCCCTCGGTGCAGCGGAACACGCCGCCGAAGTAGCCGACGTCCTCACCGAGGATCACGACGCGCGGATCGCGCTCGAGCATAATGTCCATGGCGGAGTTGATCGCCTGGACCATGTTCCTGTGGGCCACGGTCAGCCTTCCTTCGCCACGGACTGCAGCCCCTCCGGGGCCTTCTTCGGCGCTGATCCCTCTTGCGCTCGCAACAGCGCGCGCAACTGGTCGCGCTGGCGCGCGAGATGCGCCGGCAGCTGCTTGAACACGTCCTCGAACATGCTGGCAGGGTCCAGCGAGGGCCCTTCCGTCAAAGTCCCGTAGCTCACGGCTTCCTTCCAGCAGGCGCTGACGTGCGCCTCCAGCTGCTTCTCGAGGGCGCTGTGACGCTCCTCCGACCATTCGCCCAGCCCGATCAGGTGCTGCTTCAGGCGATTGATCGGATCGCCCAGCGGCCACGACTGCCATTCCTCCTTCGGGCGGTACCGGGAGGGGTCGTCGCTGGTCGAATGGGCCGCCGCGCGATAGGTCACGTGCTCGATGAGAGTCGGCCCGCCGCTTTGACGCGCACGCTCTGCCGCCCATTGCGTCACCGCGTGAACCGCCAGAAAGTCATTACCGTCCACGCGGATTCCCGGGATGCCGTAGCCGGGGCCACGCTGGGCGAACGTGCGGTGCTCGCCGCCGGCGAAGCCCTGGAACGTGGAGATGGCCCATTGATTGTTGACCACATTGAGGATGACCGGCGCCTGGTACACCGCGGCGAAGGTCAGCGCATGGTGGAAGTCGGCCTCGGCGGTCGAGCCTTCGCCGATCCAACTCGCCGCGAGCCGGTCCTCGCCCTTGATGGCGGCCGCCATCGCCCAGCCGACGGCCTGAGGGAATTGCGTGGCGAGGTTGCCGGAAATCGAAAAGATGTTGCCGCTGGCCCAGTGGTACATCACCGGCATCTGCCGGCCCTTGCACATGTCCTTGGTGTTCGACAGGCACTGGCACATGAGATCCACGAGGCTGCGCCCACGCACGATGTACAGCGCCTGGTTACGGTAGGAGGGAAACAGCATGTCCCCGGGCAGAAGCGCCATCCCCTGGCCGACCGACACGGCCTCCTCACCGGTGGACTTCATGTAAAACGAGACGCGCCCCTGGCGCTGCATGCGCTGCATGCGGTCGTCGAAGTGGCGGGTGAGCAGCATGTGTCGCAAGCCCACCTGCAGATCCTGCGGCTCCAGATGCGGGTTCCAGGGACCCACCGCCCGGTGCTGGTCATCGAGCACGCGCACCATCTCCAGCGACAGGCTTTCAATATCGCGCGCCGGTGCGGTCACATCCGGCCGGCCGACGGCGCCGGCCGGCGAGATCTGCACGTAGCTGAAATCAGGCTTGTCGCCCGGCCGGGCCGGCGGATGGGGAACGTGCAGCCGCGACCGTTGCGTCATCCTCAGTCTCCTGTTGCGCAGGCGAATATTACCCGCAACGGTGACCGATTATGCGAGACGGCGCGGTGTTGAGACCACCTGAACGGAAATCGACCGTCTTGGTGAGTCGCCTAGAGGCTCACCAGTCGGGCAAGCTTGATTCTCGCGGGCGTTTGAGGCGCGATCGCTCGAGTTCTTGGCGGGGAGGAGGCAGGGGGGTTGTGGCATTCGGGCGAGCGGCACTGCGATGAGTGCCGCCCGCGTGAGCGTGCGTTCCATCGATCCTCTGGCGAGGCTTACTTCTGCGGCGGGTTGCCGCTGTCGTTGGGCTCCATCGGGCGACTCTGATCCGGACGCATGCGCCCGGGACCTGAGCTCGAGCGCTCGGTGTCGGAGCCGGCGTGCACGCCCCAGTACTTGTCAGCCTTGCTCTGCCAGCTCTTGCTCGAGCGATCCTCCAATTGGCTCTGCTGCACTTTCGGGGCGCTCTCGAGGCGCGTTCGCTCGACCACAATCTTGCCGTTCTGGATCATGGAGCTTGCGGCCGCGTAGGGCACCGGCGTCGCGCTGCCCCCGGAGCTGGCGATCACGACATAGCCGGACTCCGTGCTGCCCGTAGGACCAGGGACGAGGTCCACGACGGTGCCCAGCGACTCGCCCGACGGCGCCTGCACCGTCATACCGGGCTGCACGCTGCGGGCGGCCGCGCCGCCGGCCTCGGCCATGCGCATGCTGTTCTGCTGGTGCGGGCTCGAGGCCGCCGACGGGTCGGGATTCTCATTTGGCGGGCTCTCCTCGGCCTGCTGCGACGTCACGTCTCTTTGGTGAGGACTCGAAGCCGAGCCGGGGCCCGTGTCCTGCGAGCCCGGGGAGCTCTGCGAGCTGGGGCTGGCGGGTGCGTTGGATTGCGTGCCGGGCTGATCAGGCGCCGCCTGAGTCTGCGCATGGGCAGCCCCTGCGAGACCTAGGGCCGCCAGCATGCTGAAATAGCGTAGTTTTCCCATAGCGCTACCTTTGCTATTGAGTGAGTGGGTAAGGCCAAGAGGACTGCGTGAGAGCAGTCCGGCACGCTGGGCTTCGCAAACGCTATTCCCGCGGCCGGTTTCGGCGTCGCCTGGCGGCGACATGCACGCGCTCCAAAGTCGCAACAAAACACCAACACACCCTGAGCGCGACAGTTGGGAGCGCACGCCGCGTACGGAACCACGGGCTTGCCTCCGGCGTTGCAGCACGAACTCGCGCAACAAACGCAGGAGGTGCGGCAATGAGCGCAAAACTGACAGCCGTTGTGGCTGCGATGGCCATGATCTTCGCCGTGAGCGCGGCGCAATCGGCCAGCACTGCACGGCAACAGCAGGCCTTGAGCAACGCCAAGATATCGCTCACGCAGGCCGTCAGCCTGGCGCAGGAGCAAGGCGGCGGACAGGCGATCAGCGCCGAGTACGACATGAAGGGCGCCGCTGCCGGCGAGTATCAGGTGAAGGTGCTGAGCAGCGACGGCAAGAAGCTCACCAAGTACCGCGTCGATCCCAACACGGGACAGATCACTGCGGCGACCAACCAGCCGTTCGAGAAAGTGTTCACGCGCCTCAAGCCAACATCCATCCAGAATGCGCCGACGTCCCTGACACGGGCCATCACGGCGGCCGAGCAGCGCGCCGGTGGAAAAGCCACCGACGCTTCCGTGGATCGTGACGGCGATCAGGTGAAGTACACCGTGAAGGTCGCCAAGGCGGATGGCACGAGCGAGAAGGTCCGGGTAAACGGCGCGGATGGCAAGGTGGCCTCAGCCAGGTAACAAGGCTTGACCGCACCGCTGCCGGCGGTGCATCCGGTCCCACACGGGCCGCGTGATCGGTAAGCGACACGCGGCCCGTTTTGTTTAATATGAGCCCTGGCGGGCGCGCGGAACGTGCTGCGAGTGGTAACCGGTATCGATTATTGCTATAGATGCCGGCGCGAGCGGCGGCGAAAGGTCGGCGCCGGAACGGTTCCTGGCAAGGCGTGGCTTGCGGAAACAAGCGCATAATGTGGGAGTTTTGCGAATGAACAGCAGCCAGGCGGAACACGACGTGTCGAACGACCACCGGGCGCCGAGCCGGGCACGCAGCGGGGACATACTGCTGTTCGCGCGCAACTTCTTCCGTCACCCGCGGATGCTCGGCTCGATAGTCCCGAGCTCCCGTTTTCTCATCAAGCAGCTGCTGCAGCCGATCGACTGGGCGCGGGCGCGGGTGATCGTGGAATACGGGCCGGGAGTGGGCAGCATCACGGCCGAGATCCTGCGGCGCATGCGCCCGGATGCGATGTTGATCGCCATCGAAACCAACCCGGCATTCGTGAGCTTCCTGCGCTCGTCGTTCGCGGATGGGCGGCTGCACGTCGTGGAGGCGTCCGCGGTCGCGGTTGACGAGATTCTGGGCCAGCTCGGCCACAGCAAGGCGAGCTACATCATCTCCGGCATCCCTTTCAGCACCATTCCGGCGGCCTTGCGCGAGCGCATCCTGCGCAAGACCTGCGATGTGCTCGAGCCGGGCGGCTCGTTCCTCGTGTACCAGTTCTCGACCCGCGTGCTGCAGGACCTGCAACGGATCTTCCGCTACGTGCGCCGCAGGTTCGAGCCGCTGAATGTGCTGCCCGCCCACCTGTTCTTCTGCGGCTCCTCCTATGGCTGAAACGGGCAATCGGGCTTTCCCCCTACGCCTGCAACCGAGACCGGAACAGCTGCGATTCGATCTCGCCGCGGCGCTCCAGTGCGTCGTTCTGGTACATGCCGAGATCCCCGAGGATGCATTCACCGCTGCCATCCTGGGAACCGAGCGCATCGGACACGGCACGGTCATCGGCGCGGACGGGCTGGTCCTCACCATCGGCTATCTGATCACCGAGGCCGAATCGATCTGGCTCACGACCAACGACGGGACGGTCGTTCCGGGACACGCGCTGGCATACGATCAGGTCACGGGCTTCGGCCTCGTGCTGCCGCTCGGTCGACTGGGCGTGCCGTCGATCGAGCGCGGCTCGGCTACATCGACCCGCATCGGCGACAGCGTAATCGTGATCGGTCACGGCGGGCTCGGTCACACGCTCGAGGCCAAAGTCATCGCCCGGCGCGAGTTCGCGGGCTATTGGGAGTATTTGCTGGAGGATGCGCTGTTCACGACGCCACCGCACCCTCAATGGGGCGGCACGGCCTTGCTCGGTGAGGACGGACGGCTGCTGGGGGTGGGGTCACTGCTCGTGCAGGAGACCGTCGGCACGCAGACACTCGATGCCAACATGTTCGTGCCCATCGATCTGCTCGAGCCGATACTCGACGACATGATCAAGCTCGGCCGGGCAGCGCGCGCGCCGCGCCCCTGGCTCGGCATGTACGCCACACCGATGCAGGGACGCCTGGTGGTCGGCGGGCTCACTCAAGGCGGCCCGGCGCATCGCGCTGGCGTACAGCTCGGCGATATTGTCCTCGAGGTGGCGGGGGAGCCGGTCTCGGACCTGGCGGACCTGTTCCGCCGGATCTGGCGGACCGGACCTGCCGGGACCGAGATCCCGATGACGCTGGTGCGCGAGGGGAGCACTGCGCGTGTGTGCGTAGCGTCCGCTGACCGCGACGACTTCCTCACCAAGCCGAAGCGTCACTGAGCGAAGACCGCCGCCTCCTTGCCAACAGCGGTGTCCAGACCCTGTACGCTCGTGAGCCCCTGGACCGCCGTGAAGTTGGCATTCTCTATCTCCGCGCCCGTGAGCGTCGCGTGATCGAGCCGCGCGCCGCTGAGGTCCGCGCCGATGAGCTTGGCGCGTGTCAGATTGGCGTTGCTCAGGTCCGCCGCGCGCAGATCCGCGAAACTGAAATCGGCGCGCGAGAAATCCGCGCCTGTCAGCCGCGCTCCCTTGAGCCGCGCATGCGTGAGGACTGCGCGGATCTGGCCCATCGGCTGGTTGCGCATATCCGCGCCCGCTTTCACGTCCGCGAGGTTGGCCCCCTCGAGAACCGCGCCTTCCATGTTGGCCATCAGCCTGGCGCCGCTCAGATCTGCGCCCGTGAGGTTGGCGTTGGCGAGCACGCTGCTGAACAGGCTGACACCACGCATGTCAGCCTCTACGAGCACGGCATTGCGCAGGATCGCCACGTCGAGATTGCAGCCCTGGAGCTTCGCCTTCGAGAGGTTGGCTCCCTTCAGGCTCGCTCCGAACAGATTCGCGCCATGAAAGTCGAGGCCGGACAGATCGCCGGCCGGCGCTTCGAGGTTGCGCAGATCGCGCTCGCCGGCCTCGAGCCGGTGCGCGATCTGGGCTCGCGACAGCGGCTCCGCAGCTGCCAGCGCCACGGACAACGCCGCCGCTACGGCGACCAGGATGTACCGGCTGCGCGCCTTGTTCATCGTGGGCTCCCGCGCTGTTTGACGCCCAGGTGCTCGCGGATTCTGCTCCTGGCGCAGGCGCGAAGCTATCGAATCGCCTGGATCAGCTGCGGTCCGTCATGCTCGAGAGAATTGACATAGGGGCTCACGGGGTGAGTCACCATGCGCTCGCGCGGGTAGGGCTGAAGCAATGATTTGGCCCGCGCGGCCGTGGTCCTCAGCCAGGTGTCGTAGTCGTCGCGATGCAGGATCACGGGCATCTGACCGCCGGCGATTTCGGCCAGCAGAGAATTGGCCGGGACGGTCAGCAACGCGCAACTCTCGATCACGTCGTCTTCGTCCTCGTCGGACACGATGCGCTGCCACAGGGCCGCTACACCGAACACCGGACGATTGACGAGGCGCACGTAGAACGGCTGACGAAAGCCGGCCGCAGTGAGCTGCCACAAGTAGAAGCCGGCCAGCGGCACGATGCCCCGCTGTCCGTGCAGCCAGGCGCCGCGGCAGTCATCCGAGGTGAGAACGGTGTCACCGGGCACGAGCGCCGTGTCCTCGAATCCCCAGCGCATCATTACGCCCTCACTCTCCCGATCGTGCAATCGCGCGACCGGCACGCTGTGCGAGACGCCGACATTGAAGCGCGCCGAGAAGGTCCACCAGCTATGCACGACGGAGAGCTCCCGCTCCACTTCCGCCTGATCCGGAATCACCAGTCGCTTGCACATTGGGCGCAGCGTACCCGCCTCGAGGGCGGCTGCGGAACTGTCCGCTGCGAGCGACAGGTGGCGCGAAAAATTTACCGGCTACCTCGCGAATACGCTGGCGTCATCCGCAAACGCCTTCAGCTCGATCGCGTTTCCCGAAGGGTCGCGAAAGAAGCAGGTGGCCTGCTCGCCCGGCTGTCCTTGGAAGCGGATTCGCGGCTCGATGATGAATTCGACGTTCGCCGCGCGCAGCTTGTGCGTCACGGATTCCCATTCGGGCAGGGTGAGAATGACGCCGAAGTGCCGCACCGGGACGTCGTCGCCGTCCACGGCGTTGAGCGCCGGCCCCGGCGTCGGGGCGCACAGGTGGGCGACGATCTGATGACCGTAGAAGTCAAAATCCACCCACTGCGGCGCCGACCGCCCTTCGCGACAGCCGAGCAGCTGCCCGTAGAAGCGCCGCGCCTCGCTCAGGTCGCGCACCGGGAACGCCAGATGGAAACGCGGCAGGTTCGGCATGAATCGCAAGCCCCCGTCAAGTGTTGGAATCCCAGTAGTGCTGCCGGCGCCGGGGCTGGCTACGTTGGACGGCAACGGCAGCTATTGTAAGGCGGACCTGCAGCGCTTCGCAGGAACAATCCTTGCCTCACAGAATCTACAGGATAAGCTTTACGGCGCAGCGGTCGCGACTAACAATGGCTACGGCTGTGCTTACGCCGCACCCGGTGCGTGGCCATGAATTTGCTCGTACGACTGCAAGCGTTGTCCCTCTGCATGGCATGCACTGCCGCTGTGGCGTTGCCCTCCGCGACTCTGCATCACCGCATCCGCCTGCAAGGCCACGGGCCGCGAACCGTCATCTTCGAGGCGGGGCTCGGAGATACGCTGGACGTCTGGAAGGACGTGCAGCCGCTGATCACCGCGGGATGCACGCGCACGCTCGCTTACACTCGTGCGGGATACCTGGGAAGCGACCCCGCAGGCGGTCCGCGCGACTCTGCGACGATCGTTGCGGAGCTGCGAGCAGAGCTGCAGCGCAGGAACATCGCTCCACCCTATGTGCTGGTCGGGCATTCGCTCGGAGGACTGTACATGCAGTACTTCGCGCGCAATTATCCGAACGAGGTCGCCGGGCTCGTGCTCGTCGACTCAACACACTGGCAGCAGGGTCTTTCCCTGGCTAATGCCGCGAACACGCCCTACGCGGGACGCAGCGCCGTCACCTTGTTCATGCCCTGGATCATGCGCCGCGAGCTGAGCGACAGCAGCACAGCCGGTGAACAGGTGCACGCGAGCCCGCAGGCTCTCGCTGTGCCCACCATTGTACTTTCGAGCACGCGCGGTCCGGCCGGCGAAACGCCGGCGGCACGAGCGCTGGCCGCTCGGCTGCAGGATGAGATCACCGCGGATTTTCCCGGAGCCCGCCACATCCGAGTCGATGATAGCGGCCACTACATCCAGCGCGACCGCCCGGACGTAGTAGTCGATGCCGCGCGGGAATTGGCGGGATGCGGCGCCATCAAGGCTCCCGCACAGGAAGGCGCACCGCTTGGGCGGGCCGCAGCCGACCCGATGCCGCTGGTGAAAGTCCCCGGCTGACGGGTTCCAAGTCGCCCGTGGCTTCGGTATGCGGGCCGCTGTCCTGCCCGTGGGCCATGATCAGCCGCTGGAATTCCGGCGACGTGAGGGCGAGCGCGTCGAGCGGCCCCTGGGCCACCAGCTGTCCCTCGCTCATGACGAGAATCTCGTCGAAGCGCTCCAGCAGGTTCAGGCGATGAATCGAAGCGACGATGCACGCGTCGTCGAAAGCCGCGAACAGATTGCCGAGCACGTGCGCTTCCGTCACCGGGTCGAGGCTCGCGGTGGGCTCGTCCAGCAACACGAGGTCGCTGCCGGCGGCGGCCAGTACTCCCCGCGCCAGTGCAATCCGGCTGCGCTGCCCACCGGACCAGTTGGCGGCGCGCTCCGCCACGCGCATCTGCAGACCCGCAGGAGTTGTGTCGACGAAGTCCGTCGCCGCCGCGATTTGCAGCGCCCGCGGGTAACCGTCGGCAGCCGCCGGCCCGCTGACCGACTCGCACAGGGTCAGGTTTTCCGCCAGCGTCCCCTCGCACACCTCAGCGTCCTGCGGAATCAAAGTCGTCGTCGCGCGCAGCAGCTGGGTGGCCTCGGCCGGGGACACGCTGCAGTGTGCGCCATCGCGCGTGAACACGATTTGCTCCGCACGATACAGACCGGCCAGCACCCGCAACAGCGTGCTCTTGCCCGAGCCGCTGCCGCCGATCAACGCATAACGCTTGCCGCGCTCGAGGGAGAGTCGCAGATGGTCGAGTGTCGGAGACTGTGCGCGGCTCGCGCTATGCCTGAAGACCAGATCATGAATGTCGAGCCGCCGCCAATGCGCGCCGCCGGCCGGCGCGGGGCCGACGGGAAGAAAGGACGGCGGCGCTTCGCGGATCAGGTCGGCGCTCGCGAAATCGGCGTTCTGACGGGCGAAACTCTGGAAATGCGCGGCGATCGCGGA
>VBNY01000198.1:0-8078 GCA_005877705.1 Gammaproteobacteria bacterium | reverse complement strand
TGCGCACCCACGGCCCCGGAAGCTTGCCGTGAGGCGAGCCAGGCGAACAGTGCCACGAGGCCGCAGCTCAGCGCCTTGCTCGCGAGATCCACTGTGCACCACTTCGCCTCGTTGATGAGAATGGCGCGCTTGAGCGGCTCGAAGATCGCGAGCAGCCGCCGCTCGAGCAGCGCGCCCAGGCTGCGGGCCTGGCGCAGGGCAAACAGGCTCGTGGTGTTGGCCAGTGTATCCACCAGGGTGGAGGCGTAACGGCGCTCGGCGTCGTTCTCCTCATACGCAAGGCGGATCATGGCGCGATCGAAGCCGATCACCGACACGCTCATCACCACGAACCCAAGCAACGCCGCCAGTCCTACCAGCGGCTGAATCACCCACAGCGCGCACAGCGGTCCCACGAGCCGCACGGCGCTGTTGAGATAGATGAACTGGCTCTGCGCGAAGCCCGACAGCGCCTGGGTGCTTTGCAGGATGCGGTGCGTGGTCGCGCCGGAATGGTGCGATTCGTGCCAGCCGAGCGGCAGAGAAAACAGGCGCTCGAGCAGGGCGGCCGACATCCTCCGCCGCACCAGCAATGCGACGTTACGCTCCAGCACGCGCGCGGGACCGTGAAGCACCCAACTCGCGGCGGCGACCACGAGCACCAGCAGCAGCCCGAGGCCCGCTGCGGACATGCCGGCCCAGCCCCGCAGTTGCAGCGTATTGATGGCGCGCGCGGAAATGTAGGGCACGGTCAGCAGCACGACCTGCGCGCCAACGAGCAACAGCACGGCTCCTATGAACATCCGGCGCGCACCGTGGATGAGCAGCCACAGTTCGCGGTAGAGGTACAGGACGCTGCGCGGCCGATAGGGAGGTTTGGGATGAGGAGATGCGCTCATGAAGGCGGCAAAATTATGTCATGCGCCTCGCGCGTGGCGAGAGATCCGTCACATCGGCGGGCAGCCGCGCGGAAAACTCGTGCGCGTCGCCGCTTACGCCGCAGGTCACGCTCAGCGCGCGGCCGCTACGAGCTTCTTCGGATAACGCGCGAAGATGTCGGCGACGGCCTGGTCGATAGCCGGCCCCGGGTTGTCCAGCACCTTGTTCGTCAACCGCCCGACCGCGGTGCCGCTCCACACCGCCTGGTTGTGCTCGCGGTCGACCACATCGACCGTGAGCGAGCCGTCCGTCACCGTGCGGATGTCGTTGTAGTAATCGCCGAATCCCCAACCCCAGCCGTAGCGACCCCAACCCCACCCGTAGCCTGCACCGACTGCGGGCTGACCTTCCACTCTGTCGTGGGTCTTGACGCTGAAGTTGACCAGTAGATCGGGCTCCTGGCCAGGGCCTGCAAGCCCGTAGCCACGCGCTTCCATCTCGCGGCCCACCGCCCTCTCGATCGACTGGGTAGTGATCGTGTGATAGCCCTCGGCATCGGTGCCGGGCTTCGGCATGAAGCCGTACGTGTGGTAGCCGGCGAGATCGACCTGGGCGGCAGCCTGCGTGCGAATCTCGGGCCGCGTCTGGCACGCGGCCAGCAGAACGCCCACAACGGCGAGCGCCGACAGCCGCACAAGCCCGGCTGGATACGTGATGGCCATCAAAGACCTCGGGTTGACACCGACACCTGTATCAGTTGGAGTGCGCGGCCGTTGATAAGTTCGGCCGCGCGCCGCGCGAGGACGGCAATGTTACGAGTTCCCCGCGGGATCCGGCCCCTGGCAGCAGTGTCGCGATTTGGCGAACGCCGGCAGCCGTGCCTCTATCGCCGGCTCGAAAGCGATGCCGCGCTTGAGCGCCTCGAGCGCAGCGCGCGGCTCGTCCACGAAGGCGAACAGGCTCAGATCCTCGGCCGCGATGACACCATGGCGCACGAGAGCCGCGAAGTTGATCACTTCCTGCCAGTAGGCCGAGCCGTACAGCAGCACTGGAATCCGCCGGTCGAGCTTGCGCGTCTGCGCCAGTGTCAGGATCTCGAAGAGCTCATCAATGGTGCCAAACCCGCCGGGAAACACCACCAGGGCGCGCGCCAGGTGCGCGAACCACAGCTTGCGCATGAAGAAGTAGTGGAACTCGAATAGCAACTCCGGCGTGATGTAGCGATTCGGCAGCTGCTCGTGCGGCAGCCCGATGTTCAAGCCGATGCTGCGCCCGCCGGCGAGCGCGGCGCCGCGATTCGCCGCCTCCATGATCCCGCCTCCGCCGCCCGAGCACACCAGCAGCCGCCCCTTCTGGGGCAGCGCAAGACTCCACTCGGTCACGAGGCGGGCGAGCTCCGTGGCGGCCTCGACGTAGTGCTCCAGCGGACCGCCGGCGCGCGCGCGCGCGGAGCCGAAGAACACGACCGTGTCATGCACGTGCGCCTCGCGAAATGCGCGCAGCGGCTCCAGGTACTCGGCGAGGATTCTCACGGGCCGCGCCTCGTCCGAATCGAGAAACTGCGGATCGTGGTAGGCCAGCATGGGTCGTCGCTGCATCATCGGCTCGCTCCTCGGACTCGCCGCCATCGTCTGCGGGTCGACGGCTCACTCTAACAGCTTGCGCGGTTGCCTTGCCGGCGAGCGGCGCCTGGTGACTGTGCTGCAGAGCCTCCCTGCGGCGTGCGACACTACCTCCCCCGACATCTGCAGCGCGAGCCGTTTTGAGTCACAGTCTGCCTCCCATTGCGGCGCTGCTGCTGGTGATGGCGTTGCCGCATGCCGCGGCCGGCGCGGCTGCGGCCGCCGCGGAACAGCGCGCCGAGAGCCTCCCCAAGATCGATGCGGCCACATCGCTCCTGGTCGTCTCACCGCACCCGGATGACGAGTCGCTGTGTTGTGCGGGCGTGATTCAGCGCGTACTGCACGCTGGCGGCCGCGCCAGTGTCGTGTGGGTCACGAGCGGTGATGGTTCGGAGCTCGATCTGCTGGTGGTCGAGAAGAGCCTGTTCGTCAAGCCGGAGAAGCTGCGCGACTTGGCCGCCAAGCGGATGCAGGAGGCGCGGACCGCCGCGGCGCTGCTGGGCCTGCCCGCAGAGCGGCAGTTCTTCCTGGGTTACCCTGACCGCGGCCTGCTGAAGCTGCTGACCGACAACTACGCGACGCCCTATCACTCCAAATACACCGCAGCGGCGAGCGTTCCGTACGACACCGCGCTGTTTCCCGGCCATCCTTACACCGGAGCGAGCCTCGAGCGGGATTTCGAGGCCGTGCTCGAACGCGTCCGGCCGAGCCTGGTTCTCGCGCCGAGCCCGCAAGACACGCACCCGGATCATCGCGCGAGCGGCATTCTCACGATCCGCGCAATGAGCCGCCGCGACGCGCTCTCGAGAGTGCGCTACTGGATCATCCATGGCGGGGAGGGCTGGCCGAGTCCGCGCGGGCTCTACCCCGCTCTGCCGCTGACCCCGCCGCCGCGCAGCCGCGGGCTGACGCCGAGCGCCTTTGCGCTTGATGCGGCCGAGCAGCGACGCAAGCTCGAGGCCGTGCGCGCCTACCGGACGCAGATGGAAGTGATGTCGTCCTTTCTGCTCGCATTCGTGCGCACGACAGAGTTGTACTCCGTGATCCCGGTGCGCGATGGCGCGCCGACGAACGAGTAGGCAGCCGCTGCGCGGCGCTCAGGGGGCTTTCGGCCGCCGCCAGCGGTCCAATCTGCGATCGAGCGCCCCGGCAATTCTCTCCTGCAGGCGACCGATCCAGGCGCGCCGCGGCCAGAGCCTGCGACTGAGCTCCTCCGAGCGGCCGCAATCCGCATCGAGCACCGCCGCGGCGGAATCGGCGCATGCCGCGTTCTCGATCTCCTGGTTCGCCTCGAGATTCCACTTGATGCCCCACCGGTCGAGGTTGCTCGAGCCGATGGACACCCACTCGTCGCACACGATCATCTTGGCGTGCAGCACGCGCGGCTGATACTCGAATATCCTGACGCCGTTGCGCAGCATCTTGCCGTAGAAGCGGCGCGCGGCCTGGCGCACCCACGGATGGTCGGTCTTGGGCCCCGGCACGATGAGGCGTACATCCACGCCGCGGCGTGCGGCCCGCCGCAGGGCCTTGCGAAAACGGCGGGAGGGCACGAAGTACGCGCTCATGATCCAGGCTCGCGCGCGCGCCCCTTCGATGCGACGGATCACTCCGTTGGCGAGCACGGAGCGCTGTCGCGCTTCGCTCAATGACACGCGGCCCGTGGCGCCCACCGCGTTGTCGGGATACACGGGCGGATCCGCAACCTCGAGCTCGCCGCCCGCCCGGCGCCAGGTCTGCGCGAACGCGCGTTGCCAGTCGGCCACTACGGGACCGGCGATCTCCAGCATGAGATCCCGCCACGGCAGCCCATCGGGCCCGCCGATCGCGAACTCATCCGTCAGGCCCGCGCCGCCGACAAATGCCACCCGACCGTCGGCCAGCAGCAGCTTGCGGTGATTGCGCAGGAAGTTGCGCAGCCTGTTGCGCCAATGCAGAGCGTTGAAGAAGCGCAGATCAACGCCCGCGCCCAGCAAACGCCGCCGGTCAGCCTGCGACAGCCCGAGCGAGCCGAAACCGTCGAGCAGCACGCAAACGCGTACCCCTCGCCCGGCGGCGCGCGCCAATGACTCGATGAAGCGGCCGGCGATGATCCCGGACTCGACCAGGTACATCTCCAGCAGAACGCAGGCGGATGCCTCCTCGATAGTCTCGAGCATGCGCGCGAAGAACTGCTCGCCGTCCTCGAGCAGCCGGAACCGGTTTCCCGTGCGCCACGGCCAGGCCGCGGCTGTCGATTGATCCACGTCACGCACACGCGAACAATGACCGAACCGTGCGCGCTATGCCAGATCCTCGCGACGGCGCGATCTGCAACTTGGTTTGCCTTGGGGCGCGCCGTGTCGCGCACCCGGCCCTCAAGAGGAGGCCACCGCCAACGGCGCGGCGGAGTCGGCGGTTCGGGCGGGTGTCTCGACTCGACTCAACAGGTCGATGAGGCGATCGCCGGCGACGAGCAGACATGCGCAGCCTGGCTGCGCCTTGGCGAGATGCTTCGTGTGGCGCAGGCGCTCGGCGACGTGCTCGGCGCTCACGGGCTGCGCGCCGTCGACCTCGACGGCCGCAACCGACACACTGAGTAACGGAAAGCGGCGATGGCTTCCGTCCCGATCGATACCGTCCAGGCCGCCCGCCTCGCGATGCTCGCTCGAGTGGAAGCTGGCGAGGGAGGCGCCCAACTCCTCCATGAGCGCGGTGAGGCGCAAACACCAGTCCTCGCTGCGCAGCAGGAACACGAAGTCATCGCCGCCGACGTGGCCGACGAAATCCACGCGCGGCCGCACCATGCGCGTGATGACCTGGGCGACGTGCAGCAGGACTTGATCGCCGCGCGCGTAGCCGTAGGCGTCGTTGAATGCCTTGAAATGATCCAGGTCGAGGTGGCAGGCGACGAAGCGGCGGCGGCGCGCTATCCACTGGGACAGATGAGTGTCGATCTCGCGGTTGCCGGGCAAGATCGATGGTTCTGCCGAGTCCCAGATACAGGCCGTTGCGCGTGATGATGAAGTCATCGCGCTGGCGATGCGAGCTGCGCGCCGTCACCACGCGGCTCACCTGATCGAGCCGTGACCGGGCCTCGATCTGCACCGTCTCGCGGGTCATCACGCTTGCGATCGGCTTGCGATTGTAGACCTCCGGATGCAGCGGTCGGCTCAGGAAGATGAGCAGCTCGTCCCGGTGTACCAGCCCGACCGGGCGTTTCGACTCCAGTACCGCGAGGGCAGTCCAGCCGGGATTGCGGCGAAACAGATCCACCACTTCGGCGACCTGCATGAAGGAAGGAACGCCCGGAATCGGCCGCACGAGATGCTCGGCGCAATCGGCCGTGGCTCCCGGCTTGACCGTCTCCAGCGCGGCCAGCGCTGCCGCGTCCAACCGCGGCACTCGTTGCGGCCGGCCGAGCAGATAGCCCTGCAGAAAATCCACACCGAGGTCGAGGACGAGAGCGCACTGCTCCGGGTTCTCAATGCCCTCGGCAATGATGTGGCACCCCGTGACGCGACCCATATCGACGACGGAGCGCAGGATTTCACCGCGCACGGCATCCTGCTCGATGCCGGCGACGAAGTAACGGTCGACCTTCACGTAATCGGGCCGAACCGCCGCCCAGGTCTTCAGCCCCGAGGAGCCGGCGCCAAGGTCATCGATAGCGATGTCGCAACCGAGCGCGCGCAACGGCGCAACCGCTGCGGCGAGCGCGGTCTCATCCTGGGTCAAGCCGTGCTCGGTAACTTCGAGCACCACGTCGTGAAGGTCCATGCGGTGCGCGGCAGCCTCCGCTGCCAGCCATCTCGCCAGGTCCCGCCAGTCGAGCAGCGTCTGCGGCCGCAGGTTCACGAACAGGCGTCCCTCCAGCTGCAGCTCACGAAAGCTGCGCAGAGCCGATTTGAGACACGCGCGCTCGAGCGCAATGCTGATACCGGCGGAGGCCGCGGCAGCGATCAAAGCAGTGGCTGGCTCGAACGGGCCGCCCTCCGGGCCGCGTGTCAAGGCCTCGTAACCGACGGGCACGCCGGTGGACCCATCGATGATGGGCTGAAAGACTGTCTGCAGTCCCCCGCCCGCGACCAATCTCTGAATCGCGTCTGCCATGTACCGTAAAGGTACGCGGATCGGGCGGCGGCCCGATGTGACCGGTTCAACATCCCGGGCGCGCCAGAGCGGTACGCGTGGCGGTACAGCGCCGTCTGAGGGGTCTCAAGCCGAGGGCTGCGGGGTCGCGCCGGGCTGACCGGTCATGGCGACCCCATGAGGCGGATGCCTTTAAGTAGACTATCTGCAACAGAAGCTCGAGGAGGAGCCGTTCGATGGCGGAGGTTGAGATTCACGCTGGTCACGACCACGCCGCCGATGAGTTCGGCCGACGCGTGGGCGTCATCGTGGGGGTGATCGGTATCGTCCTGGCCGTCGTGACCATCGGGTCGCACAGAGCGCATACCGCCTCGGTGATCTCACGCACGGAAGCGAACGACCAGTGGGCTTTCTTCCAGGCGAAGAAGTTGCGCGAGCACCTGCTCGATGTCGGGGCGAGCCTCGCGGGCGCGCTTGCGAGCGACCCTGCCCGCGTGCAACCCCTGCTGGAGAAGTTCAGCAAGGACCGCGACCGATATCTGCACGACGCCGAAGAAATCCAGAGGGAAGCGCAGGCCAAGGAGGACGAATCCCTGCACCAGGAACGGCGCGCGCTGCGGCTCGACATGGGTGAGGGTTTCCTCGAGCTCGGCCTGGTGTTGTCGTCCCTGTATTTCCTCTCGAAGCGGCGCTTCTTCCCGGTGATCGGCGGCATTGCGACTGTCATCGGAGCGATGCTCGGAGCCGCGGGTTTCCTCGCTTGATCGCGGCAGCTCGCCGCATGCTCAGCTCTGAAACTCCGGCTCCGCCCTGCGGCTCAACATGACGAGCGTGCCGGCCGCGAGGTACAGCACCGCGAACCACGCGAGCGTCCTGGTGAGAAGCAGATAAAGAACCCGGTAGATCGATTGCGCGTGGACGGCGGACTGCATCGCCTGGAATCCGCCGATGAGGATCGCGGCTGCTACAACGAGCAGCAGTACCCGCCACCCCGACCAGCGTACCGACGACATGGGCTCGGGCGCAGGCGTGGGCAGACGCCAGTACCAGACCGCAAGCACCGTGAGTCCGACAGCTGAGCTTACGTACTGCAGGACGTGACAGAGCTCGCCCGTGTACCAGCCGAAAGAAATCGGCGCACTGAGCGCGGGGACGCGCCGCACCATCCAACCATCCGAGTGCGTAAACGAGTCCCAGGCAATATGCGTCCACGCGCCGAGCAGGACGGAGAACGGCGCAAGCGCCCACTGCCACGGGCGGTCAATGAAGCGCTGCAGCGCAGCCAAGCACAACGAGCGTGCCCGAGCGCTCATCAGCGCAGTCAACGAGCGGCGCAGCAGGAACATGCCGGCGAACAAAGCGAAACCGACGGGCACATCGACCGCGAACGAGCCGAAGAACGTGTGAGTCTCAGGCAGCACGGCGTGGCCGTAGCGTGCGGGCACGTAGTACGGCAAGTCGGGCGTGAGGCTGCCGATGATGAGCGGAACCGTCTGCAGATACCTGAAGCGGCGCAGCGGCACCACG
>VBNY01000401.1 GCA_005877705.1 Gammaproteobacteria bacterium | reverse complement strand
GATATTCGCGCTCGATGGCGCTCGAGGGGTGCATGAGGCGGTGCGCCAGCTCGCCATCGGTCGTGAACAGCAGCACACCGGAGGTGTTGACGTCCAGTCTGCCGACCGTGATCCAGCGGCCACTGCCGGGCTTCGGCAGCCGCTCGAAGACCGTTGGCCGTCTCTGGGGATCGTTGCGGGTCGTCACTTCTCCGACGGGCTTGTAATAGAGGAGAAGCTCCCGCACCGGCAGCTGCGTGGACTTCAGGTCGAGCTTGCGCCCATCGAGGCGCACGTCGTCTTCCGCCCCCGCGCGATCGCCGAGCTGCGCCACCCGGCCGCCGATGGTCACGCGACCGGCGCGGATCCATTCCTCGACGCTGCGGCGCGAGCCCAGCCCGGCCGTCGCGAGCAGCTTCTGCAGTCTGGTCATGCGTGGGCCGCCCTACGTGGTTGGCGATTCACAGCGGCTGCCGCATACTGGCTCAAAAGCCCACGGCCCAAGCTCGATCGAAGCGCGGGTGGGTATCATAACGGCGGGGCCTGAACAGATAGCGCGGCGTTGCTTGTGGCCGCAACTTCAGCGAGGGTAGAACAGCACCATGATCTACGACAACATTCTGGGCACTATCGGCAAGACACCGATCGTGCGCATCCAGCACCTGGCGCCGAAGCACGTCGCGCTGTACGTGAAGTGCGAGTTCTTCAACCCCATGGGCTCGGTGAAGGACCGTCTCGCGATCGCCATCATCGAGGACGCGGAAAGGAGAGGCACGCTCAAGCCTGGCCAGACCGTCGTGGAAGCGACCTCGGGCAACACCGGCATCGCGCTCGCGATGGTGTGCGCGGCCAAGGGTTATCCGTTCGTCGCCACCATGGCCGAGTCGTTTTCCGTGGAACGGCGCAAGATCATGCGCATGCTCGGTGCGAAGGTCATCCTCACGCCGGCGGCCGAGCGCGGCACGGGCATGGTGCGCAAGGCGGAGGAGCTCGCGAAGAAACATGGATGGTTTCTGGCGCGCCAGTTCGAGAACGAAGCGAACCCCGCCTACCATCGCAACACGACCGGACCGGAGATCCTGCAGGACTTTGCCGGCAAGCGGCTCGACTATTTCGTGACGGGCTGGGGGACCGGCGGCACCCTCACGGGCGCCGGCGAAGTGATCCGCCTGGCGCGGCCCGACGTGCAGATCATTGCGACGGAGCCCGCGGGCGCCGCTTTACTCTCCGGCAAGCCGTTCACTCCTCACAAGATCCAGGGATGGACGCCGGACTTCATACCGGCCGTGCTCAACCGCAAGGTCCCGCACCGCATTCTGCCGGTAACCGACGCGGAGGCGATCGAGGCTGCGCGCGCGCTGTCGCGCAGCGAGGGCATCTTCTGCGGGATCTCCTCGGGCGGCACGTTTGCTGCCGCTCTCAAGGTGGCCGCGGAGGCGACCGAAGGTGCGGTGATCGTGGCCATGCTGCCGGATACGGGTGAACGTTATCTTTCGACGGTGTTGTTTGAAGGCATCGCGGAAGGTAGCGACCCCGAGCCGTGAGAATGGTGCGACCGACACCCGCTCCCGACCACCGCGAACCTATGGATGCGCGACGCTACGCGCAGCTACCCGACCCGTTTCCGATGTGGCGCGGCGGAGCGCTGCACGGCGCACGCATTGCCTACGAAACCTGGGGTGAGCTCAACAAGGCGCGCGACAACGCCCTGCTGCTCTTCACGGGCCTCTCGCCTCCGGCGCACGCCGCCTCCTCACCCGCAGACCCCACCGAGGGTTGGTGGCAGAGGATGGTCGGCCCGGGGCTCGGAATCGACACCGACCATTTCTTCGTCGTGTGCGTCAACTCGCTCGGCAGCTGCTTTGGATCGACCGGGCCTGCGTCGGTCGATGCGGCGACCGGCAAGCCTTACCGCCTGAGCTTTCCGGATCTCTCGGTCGAAGACATTGCCCGCGCGGGGTTCGAGACCGTGCGCTCGCTCGGCATCGAACGCCTTGACACGCTGATGGGCCCCTCACTCGGGGGCATGGTCGTGCTCGCCTATGCGGCACAGTTTCCGGGCGCAGCGCGGCGGCTGGTGAGCATCTCGGGAACCCCGGCGGCCTCCCCGTTCGCGATCGCCCTGCGCTCGATCCAGCGCGAGGCGATCACGGGAGACCCCGAATGGAATCGCGGCAACTACCCGGTCGATCGTCCACCGCGCACCGGCCTGCGGCTCGCGCGCAAGCTGGGAACGGTCACCTACCGTTCCGCCGCCGAATGGCAGCAGCGCTTCGACCGCGAGCCGATCCGGGCGGACATGAAGCGCGGCGACCCGTTCGCATCCGAGTTTGCCGTGCAAGGCTATCTCGAAGCCCAGGCGGCGCGCTTTGTGACCGCGTTCGACGCAAACTGCTACCTGTACATATCGCGGGCGATGGACCGTTTCGACCTGAGCGTGCATGGCGACCATGAGACGGTCCTGCGGCGCGCGCAGCTCGAGCGGGCGCTGGTGATCGGAGTTGAGTCCGACCTGCTGTTTCCGATCGCCGAGCAGCGCGCGCTCGCCCGCGTGCTCGAGCAGGCGGGCGTGGGTACCGAGTTCGCGCCCCTGCAATGCATCGAGGGACATGATTCGTTTCTCATCGACATCGAGCGTTTCGGCCGCGAGTTGCGCCGGTTTTTGTCTACTAGCACTAACTGATACTAACTGACGGTCGGCAACAGCGGCGGCAGCGGGCAGTGCAAGAGCGCACAGACCGTGCGCAGCAGCTCTGACTCCGCCTCGGTCATGACCCCGTCACTGGCAGCGCGTCACTGAGCCTGCGCGGCCAGTCCTCGATCGCGCTGTAGGCCGGCCGGCGCATCGGCAACACGGTGGACATTCCCGCCTCGTAGGCCATGCGGGCGGCACGCTCGTCCTGCGCGCCGAGCTGCGCGAGCGTCGCGAACAGAACGGAAATCTCGTTCTGGGCGTCCTCGAGCGAGACGGTTCCGTGGGGGACGCGCGCCTCGAGCTCATCGTTCAGCAGCGTCTCGAGCAGCTTCGCCAGGCAGAACTCGAACGCATCGAT
This sequence comes from Gammaproteobacteria bacterium, assembly GCA_005877705.1. Lineage (GTDB taxonomy): Bacteria > Pseudomonadota > Gammaproteobacteria > Steroidobacterales > Steroidobacteraceae > 13-2-20CM-66-19. Next base: position 1,037 of record VBNY01000401.1, on the reverse strand, counting down.
GCGCGCGTCGGCGTGGATCAGGTCGGATGCGAGCTGGGCCAACGCTCGGCGCTGCGCCGGGTTGCAGCGGCGCAAGGCGGGAAAGAGCTGTTGCAACGCGGGCAGGCGCAGCATCGGCGCCAGCCCCTGAGCGATAGGTATCGCCCGCTCGATCACTGCCAGGCTGGGCGGACTGAGCGACTTTGCGAGCAGCGCCTGCTGACGCTCGCGGATTGGCGGCTCACTGCTCAGGAGCAAGGCGAGCACGAGCGCCTGCGCCCCGCCAGAGGATTCGGTGAACTGGCGCAGAGTCTCCGGCAGGGCGATGCGCACGGCTTGCGCGTGGAGGATGTGCTCGGTGTCGGGACGGCCCACCTGCGTGACGATGAGTTGGGCCGTTGACTCCGCGGGCGCCAGCCCCGGCGAGAGGGCGGCAGTCGCGGCGCCGGCGGGGGCCAGGGGACTGCCCGTGAACGCACTGCGCGCCGCTTCGGCCGCGGGCCGGCTGACCAATTCATCCGCTGCAGGCGCCTCGTCCGGCTCGGCCGCTACGCGTGACAGCTCAGCGGGGTCGAAGTGCGGATCGAGCTCACGGATCCGCTCGAGAATCGGCGGGTGAGTCGCGAAGATGCGCGCCAGGCCCTCCGCGAAAAACATGTGCGCCGCTTGCTCCGCATCCGCCGCCACCAGCCGCGAGCCCTCCGGATGCGCGGCAATCTTGACCAGCGCATCCCGCAACCCCTGCGGGTTGCGCGTGAACTGTACGCCGGAGGCATCCGCGAGCCGCTCCCGCTGGCGTGAGACGGCGGCCTGCAGAATGCGCCCCGCGAGCAGCCCGATGTAACCGAGCACCATCACTGCGAGCCCGAGCACAGCGAATCCGCCCGCGCGGCGGTTGCGCGGCGAGACCCGGACGATGGTGCGACCGACGAGCGCGATCACGAACAGTCCGAATACCCAGCCCATCAGCTGCAGGTTGAGGCGCATGTCGCCGTTCAGAATGTGACTGAACTCGTGCGCGATGACGCCCTGGAGCTGGTCGCGATTCAAGCGATCGA
>VBNY01000400.1 GCA_005877705.1 Gammaproteobacteria bacterium | reverse complement strand
CCTCAGAGTTGGAGCGAGTCGGCCACGCAGGCGCTGCAGACGATGCTCAAGCAGACTGCACCGCAGGCGACGCGCCAGTCCTCACAAGCGGTGCTCAACGTAATCGCGCCGGCGCTGGCGGAGATCCTCGGCGGCTCGGCCGATCTGACCGGCTCGAACAACACGCTGTTCAAGGGCGCGCGCACCATCACGAGAGAGGACGCCGGCGGCAATTATCTTTACTACGGGGTGCGCGAGTTCGGCATGACAGCGATGATGAACGGGATCGCTCTGCATGGCGGATTCATTCCCTACGGTGGCACGTTCCTGGTGTTCTCCGATTACGCACGTAACGCCGTGCGTCTGGCCTCGCTCATGAGCGTGCGCGTGGTGCTGGTATACACACACGATTCCATCGGCCTCGGCGAGGACGGACCCACTCACCAGCCCATCGAGCACCTCACGAGCCTGCGCGCCATGCCGAACCTGAGCCTGTGGCGGCCGTGCGATGCGGCGGAAACCGCCGTCGCGTGGGCTGCCGCGATCGAGCGCAACGGTCCGACGGCTCTGGCCCTCACGCGGCAGGCTCTGCCGCAGCAAGCCCGCACGCCGGAACAGCAGGCGAGCATCCGCCGCGGCGGATACATATTGATAGAGTGCAACGGGACGCCGGAGTGCATCGTGATCGCGACCGGCTCGGAGGTCGGCATCGCGGCGCAAGCGGTGGCCGCCCTGAATTCCGCTGGCCGGCGTGTGCGTCTGGTGTCCATGCCCTCGACTGAGGTTTTCGATGCCCAGGATCAGGCTTACCGTCAAGGCGTGTTGCCGCCTGCGGTGAGGCGGCGGCTTGCCGTCGAGGCCGGCGCTACCCTCGGCTGGTGGCGTTACGTGGGCGCCGAGGGTCGCGTGCTGGGTATTGACCGCTTCGGAGCCTCGGGCCAGGCCGCGGATCTGTTTCCACACTTCGGCTTCACGGCCGATAATGTCGGGCGCCAAGTACAGGAATTGCTCAATCAGTGAGCGTGGCTGAAAGCGCCGTCGGCAACCGGCATGCTTGCGGGCAAAAAGCCACGCCTTTTTGCCCGCAGGTTGAAACAGCGGCTAGGTTGGCTGCTGAAATGGCCGTAGGCCATTTCAGCCAATAAACTGAGGACGAGGTCATGGCAATCAAGGTCGGCATCAACGGTTACGGTCGCATCGGGCGCAACGTGCTGCGTGCGCTGTACGAGGGTAAGCGCACGGGACAGGTGCAGATCGTGGCGCTCAATGATCTGGGCGATGCCAAGACCAATGCGCATCTCACGCGCTATGACTCCGTGCATGGCCGATTCCCGGGCGAAGTGCGGGTCGACGGCGACTCGATGATCGTCAATGGCGATCGCATCCGCGTGCTCGCCGAACGTGATCCGGCGAAGCTGCCGTGGGGCGAGCTGGGCGTCGATTTTGTCCTCGAAAGCACCGGCTTGTTCACCAGCAAGGCGAAGGCCTCCCAGCACCTCAAGGGCGGCGCGAAGAAAGTTGTCATCTCGGCGCCCGGCGGGGAGGACGTGGATGCGACCATCGTCTACGGCGTCAATCACCATGTGCTGAAGGCCGGGTTCACGGTGATCTCGAACGCCTCGTGCACGACCAATTGCCTGGCGCCCGTTGCCAAGGTGTTGCACGAGAAGGTCGGAATCGCCGCCGGCATCATGACGACGATTCATTCATACACGAACGACCAGGTGTTGACGGACGTCTACCACTCGGACCTGCGGCGGGCGCGCTCCGCCACGATGTCGCAGATTCCGACCAAGACCGGCGCGGCCGCCGCCGTCGGCCTGGTGCTGCCGGAGCTCAAGGGTAAGCTCGACGGCTTCGCCGTGCGCGTTCCCACCATCAATGTGTCGCTGGTCGATCTCACCTTCAGCGCCAAGCGGGCGACCTCGCTGGACGAGGTCAACAAGGCCATGCAGGACGCCGCAGCCGGCTCCATGAAGGGCATCATGGCCTACAACGACGGGCCGCTCGTGTCCATAGACTTCAATCATGACGCTCACTCGGCGGTGTTTGACGCCACCTTGACCAAGGTCATCGACGGCACGCTGGTGAAGGTCTGCGCGTGGTATGACAACGAGTGGGGGTTCTCGAACCGTATGATCGACACCACGCTCGCGTGGTCGAAGGCGTTGTAAAGCGACCCCTATGAAAGTCCTGCGCATGACGGACCTGGATCTGCGCAACAAGCGGGTCCTCATCAGGGAAGATCTGAACGTGCCGGTGCAGGACGGGCGGGTCACGAGCGATGCCCGCATCCGCGCGGCACTGCCGACGATCCGCTATGCGCTCGATCAGCCCGCGAAGGTTTTCATCCTGGCGCATCTCGGCCGGCCGGAGGAGGGCAAGTACGACGCAGCCTTCTCGCTGCAGCCGGTCGCGGTGCGGCTATCGGAGCTGCTCGGCAAGCCCGTGCCGCTGCGCAAGGACTGGCTCGACGGCGTCGACTGCGCGCCGGGGAGCGCGGTGCTGTGCGAGAACGTCCGCTTCGACAAGGGCGAGAAGAAGGACGACGAGGCCCTGGCGCGCCGCATGGCGCAGCTGTGCGATCTGTTCGTGATGGATGCCTTCGGCACGGCCCACCGCGCCGAGGCGAGCACGCACGGCGTTGCACGCTTCGCCAAGGTCGCGTGCGCGGGTCCGCTGCTCGTCGGGGAGCTCGAGGCGCTCGAGCGGGCGTTGCAGAAGCCGGCGCGGCCGCTGCTCGCGATCGTCGGCGGCTCGAAGGTCTCGA
>VBNY01000310.1 GCA_005877705.1 Gammaproteobacteria bacterium | reverse complement strand
GCGTCGGCGTGGGTAGCTCACTTTATCGACCCGGCGCGACTCCCGAGCAAGTCGCCGCCTACGCACGTGAGCTCGTGGCCGTCTGGCATTCCGCTCGGCAACGCCAGTGAGCTTGGGGATGCTCGCCGACCGAGGAGGTTGACTTGCAAGCGAAGCGGATGCTTTCTCTCATCTGGCTGGCCCTGCTGCTCGCAGGCGCCGTGCGTGCCTCGGAGCCTCAACGCTGGACTCCCGCGCAGGCGAACGAATGGTATGCGCGGCAGCACTGGCTCGTAGGCAGCAACTACATCCCCGCGAATGCCATCAACCAGCTCGAGATGTGGCAGGCCGACACGTTCGACGCGCCGCGAATCGAGCGTGAGCTCACGTGGGCGCAAGGCATCGGCATGAACACCATGCGCGTGTTCCTGCACAATCTGCTCTGGCAGCAGGATCCAAGGGGTTTCACCCAGCGCATCGACACGTTTCTGCAGATCGCCGCGCGGCATGGAATCAAGCCGCTGCTCGTGCTGTTCGATTCGTGCTGGGATCCCGATCCGGCGCTCGGAGCGCAGCATGCGCCGATCCCCGGGGTCCACAATTCCGGCTGGGTTCAGGCTCCCGGCCGCGAACGCCTCGCGGACGCCACCCGTTACCCTGAGTTGAAAAGCTACGTCACAGGTATCGTCGGCGCTTTTGCGAAAGACGAGCGCATTCTGGCGTGGGATGTCTGGAACGAGCCCGACAATGAGGGCGGCGGTGCCTACCCCAAACAGCGCGGCAAGGAGGAGCTGGTCGCACGCTTGCTGCCGCAGGCCTTCGAATGGGCACGCGCCCAACATCCGCTGCAGCCGCTGACGAGCGGTCTGTGGCACGGCGGGGACTGGTCATCCGCCTCCGGCCTCAATCGCATCGAGGCGATTCAGGCGGCTCAATCCGATGTTCTTTCGTTCCACAACTACGACTGGCCGGAGCTGTTCGAAGGCAGAATCAAGCAGCTGCTCGGGTACGGCCGGCCGATCCTGTGCACCGAATACATGGCGCGCGGCAACGGCTCAACCTTCGACGGATCGCTCCCCATCGGCAAGCGCTACAACGTCGCGATGATCAACTGGGGCTTCGTCGACGGTAAGACTCAGACCCGGCTGCCATGGGACTCGTGGGAGCGGCCGTACACTCTGCAGCAGCCGCCGGTGTGGCATGAGATCGATCTGATCAAGATGCTGAGTGCCGCGCCCAAGGGGCAGGTGCTGCCACTCAATTGAGCGGCCGCGGTCGTGCCCGCTGTGCGCCGGGCGCCTCTCTCTCTTTGTAGATTTCGATGCGCGCGCTGCCAGTGTAAATTCCGGTGGCGAATCATCAGAGAAACACTTATGAGCCTCGGAGTCAGTGCGAAGCTCGCTCTCGTCACCGGCTCGACGGCCGGTATCGGATTCGCTGCCGCTGAGGCGCTTGCCCGCGAAGGCGCACACGTGATCATCAATGGACGTACGCCGGCGCGGGTTGAAACCGCGCGGGCCAGGTTGCGCAGCACGGTCCCCAACGCTCAAGTGGACGGTGTTGCTGCGGACCTGAGCACAGCGGCCGGCTGTGCCAGCGTGATCGCGGCGTTCCCGCAAGCGGATGTGCTCGTGAACAACATGGGCATATTCGAGCCGCAACCGTTCGAGGAAATTTCCGACGCCGACTGGCTGCGCTTCTTCGAAGCGAATGTCTTGAGCGGAGTGCGTCTGGCGCGTCATTACGTCCGCGGCATGCGAACCCGCAACTGGGGACGCATCGTGTTTGTCTCCAGTGAGTCGGGTGTGCAGATTCCCAAGGAGATGATTCACTACGGCGTCACCAAGACCGCGCAAATCTCGGTTGCGCGCGGACTCGCCGAGACGCTGGCCAGCACCAACGTGACCGTGAACAGCGTGCTGCCCGGACCAACGGCATCGGAAGGTGTCGGCAATTTCATCACGCAATTGGCTGCGGCGAGCGGCAAGGACGCGGCCGCGGTCGAGCGAGAGTTTTTCACTACGGCACGGCCATCCTCGATCCTGCAACGGTTTGCGACGCCGGCTGAAGTGGCCGCGCTCATCGCATGGGTCTGCAGTGCCCAGGCTTCGGCGACCACTGGCGCGGCACTGCGTGTGGATGGCGGTGTGGTACGCGCAATCATTTGAATTCCGAGCCACCGCGAGCAGCTGACTCTGTTGAGCGACAGTGGTGTTGCAGATTCGGCTGCGAGCAACATATTGCGGACGGCGGTTCGTGCGGGAACGATTCGCGCCGCGGTCGGTAGACCGCGCAGCCCGAGGCTGAAGCTTGGCGTGCGGGTACGCGCAAACACCTTGAGCGCGCATGCGTCTTTCTGTCGGCCAGGGCACAGAACAAGTCCTCGACTCGGCGCAAACTGCCCGCACTCCCGCCTCACGCGGGGGACTGCCCAAACAGTCCCGCTCAAAAGGGGCCGCCGCTCCGAGGATTCGCGCATGGACATTGTCACCTTGCTAGTCCTGGTCCTGCTCGTCGGCTGGTTGGCCACGCTGATTATGGAAACGGACGTGCAGAAGGTATCGCTGCTCAACTTTGTGGTCGGGATGGTCGGCGCGTGGCTCGGCGGCGGAGTGCTGGCGCCTCGCTTCGGGATATCGGCCATCAGTGAGTACGGCTTCAGCATGGCAGGCACGCTCGTGTCGTTGGTGGCGGCCTTGTTCCTGCTGGCCGTCGTGAAGTTCGCGCGACGTATCGCGCGTTCTGCCGAGCCGGTCCCCTTGGCCGGGCCGGAATCCGACCACTACCAGCAGCGATCTGTCTGAGCCTCAGGCCCCGCCTGATGCGATGAAGCCGGCTGGAAGGATTTATTCTACATAATCTTCCAGCTGATCTGCCCGCCGCGGGCACCGTTCACCGCACTCCGCCCTGCAGAGCGAACGTGCCTTCCATGACAGCGACGCACTGTCCTCCCACATCGACCGAGACAAGTCGCGAATCCCGTTTTGTTGTATGCCCGAGGAGCAGACTGGGGCGCCCCATGTCGACGCCCTGATGCACGCGCCAACTGTGCTCCAGCGTGCTCTGAGGACTTAGCTCAGTGAGGAGTGCAAGGATCGCCGCAGTGGCGCTTCCTGTCGCCGGGTCCTCGACGATGCCGTCGAGCGGGGCGAACATGCGCGCATGGAGCACGGCGGTCTCGGCTAATCCGCCGCCGCTGGCGTCGTCCGCCGTATAGGCAAAGATGGCGTCCGCGCCATCGCGGGGCAGGATCTTCTCGTACGCCGAGATATATGGTTTGGCACGACGCAGCGCGTCGCGGGATACCAGTTCAACGACTAGAAACGGCAACCCGACCGAGATGATGAGCGGGACGTGCACCGCGGTGGCCAGATCCTCGGGACGCAATGACAGGCAAGCTGCTGCCGCTTCAACGGAGACCTGGGAGCGTCGTGACAGCGGCTCGGGGGCACGCAACTCGGCGCCGACCACGGCGCCGTGCGCACGCAAGATCCGTAGTGGCACAAGCCCCGCGCCTTCCTCGAACACGAATGTGTCCGGTGACGACCGCTCACGGGCTTCTTGAAATCGTGCGAGCACAAAGGCCGTGCCGATGTTTGGATGGCCGGCGAAGGGGACCTCTGCGCGCGGGGTGAAGATTCGCACGTGAGCGGTATGAGCGGGATCGAGCGGCGGAAGCACGAACGTGGTCTCCGAGTACTGGAACTCCGAGGCGAGCGCCTGCATCTGGGTGGGCGTCAGACCATCGGCATCCAGCACTACGGCAAGCGGATTGCCTCCGAACATGTGATCGGTGAACACGTCGGCCGTAACGTAGCGGCGTCGGATCGGGCTGCCTCGTGTTGGCTGTGCGGCGCTAGGGGCGCTTCACATGGCGGATTCGCGGACGCGCGCCCCTCAAAGCGCTTCCAGCAGTTTGGCGGCGCGATTGTAGTCGCGAGGCTCGACCCAGAACAGCAGGCCGAAGCGGCCCTCTCCGGCCGCGATGGCGTCAGCCGCAATCACGTTGATTCTCGCCTGCGCGACCTTGGCGAGTGGCGGTATTGCGGCTCCCCTCGTCCGTCCCCTGTGCCAGAAAGGCGCGCTTGATCCGGCTCAATTTCCACTTGTGCCGCTTTGCGGCCGCCTTGAGGCCGTCGATACTGTCGGTGACGACGTCGATCTGCGCCTGGTTGCGACCCTGAGGAAACCCCGAGAATGCGAGCAGATTGACATTCGCATCACGCAGCGCTTGGAGGATACGGGCCGCCTCTCCGGGTTTGCTGGGCACCGTGAGGTAGGCGTAGTCCACTTTGCGAATGGTGGTTGGCATTGTGGCTCCTCCCCTAGCGAGCAGGAACCGCGCGTGGCGGGTCGTCGGAGATGATCACCCAGGCGATGTAGCGCGTATCGTCCAGTCTGAAGCCGAGCTGCCACTTTGGCGGGTTGCTGGTCCTCAGGAGCAACCCTGCGCAGGACACGTCCTCGGCGCCGAACCTGGCGAGATAGGCTTGCGGAACGCGCGGACGGCACAAGTAGTTTGCCGCTGCGAGAATGCGCTTCGCTCGCGCGTAGTGATTCGGGTTCGTGCTTTGCAATTCCGCCAGGGCGGGGCCATCCAGAAAGACGACGTTGCCCGACGGCTTATCCGGCACCTTGTCGGGAGCCCTTGGCTCGACGTCGGTTGCCAGTGCGGCGGCACTCCAGGCCACCGCTATTGCGAGAGGGAGAAGCTTGCATAGCATACTAAGCGCTCCTCTGTGCGGCGATATAGACTACTCTGTTCGCGCTTCGGTTCCAAAATCAGCCACGACCGCGAACGCGCATCTTACTCAGGCGCGACCAGTGCACCCGGTCCACAAGGCCGCAACCGCCAGCCGCAGCACGGCACGCGTGCTGCAACCGCTCGTTGTATTGACCTTGCTCGTCGGCGGCGGGGCGGCCGCGACGGCTCAGCGGGACGATCCCAGGTGCGAAACAGTTCGCCTGGCCGACATCGGGTGGACCGATGTCACCGCGACTACTGCGCTCCTCAGCGATATTCTGCGCGACCTGGGATATCACTCCCAGATCACCCTGCTGTCGGTGCCCGTGACGTTTGCGTCCATGAAGCGCGGCGACATCGATGTGTTTCTGGGAAACTGGATGCCCGCCCAGGAAGCCGATCGCAGGCCGTTCGTCACCGACGGCTCAGTCGAGGTCGTCGGCGCGAATCTGACCGGGGCGAAGTACAGCCTTGCCGTACCCGCGTACAGCTACGAGGCGGGCTTGAGGGATTTCGCCGATATCCACCAGTTCGGTGTGGCGCTCAAGAACGTGATCTACGGCATCGAGCCGGGAAACGACGGTAATCGCTTGATCCTGAGGATGGTGCAGCAGAACTTGTTCGGCCTGGGGGATTTCCGCCTGGTCGAGTCGAGCGAGCAGGGGATGCTGGCCGAAGTCGAGCGAGCGTCCCGCGCGCATCTCCCCATCGTGTTCCTCGCGTGGGATCCGCATCCCATGAACCTGCGCTTCGACCTGCGCTATCTGTCGGGCGGTGATGCGATTTTCGGCCCGAACTACGGTGGCGCGATGGTCTACACCAACACGCGCGCAGGATACTCCTCCCTGTGTCCCAACATCGCCAGGTTGCTGAGGAATCTGCAGTTCACCTCACTGGGCGAAAGCCAGGTAATGGCCGCCATGCTGGACCAGCACCAGACCCCGGAAGCAGCGGCCGCGGACTG
>VBNY01000309.1 GCA_005877705.1 Gammaproteobacteria bacterium | reverse complement strand
TCACGGGCGGCGCCTGGTCGTCGATCGCGCCCGGGTTCGGGTGCCGGCTTACGCGAAAGTGCTCGTGGGGACGGCGTCCATCCTCGTAGCCGATGTCGCGTTCGCAGACATCGCACGTCATGATGAGGACTTCCTCGGCCGGGTGAAACAGCCCGGTCTTACGCCAGCCCATGATGCTCCTTGAGTCGCTTTCGAACCGGCCAACGCACGGCGGCAGGTCGGTCCTGCCCCCTGGTTCGCCAAGCTTTTACGAAGGTGACAGGCATTGGCCGCAAGCGCACCGCGGGCGGCGCATCGGGCCAAGGCAGACAAGCTGAAAGGTTACGACCCCACTCACAAACTTACAGGAGTTCCCGCAATGCTGCTGGACTTTCGTGGTTTGGCAGCCCAGCTCCCGTGGCGCACTTGAGGTGAGCCGGGTTCAGTTCGCTTGCGACACGGCAGCGCTGTGCGGCGAGTGAGGATGCACGTCGAGCGCAACCGCCAACCGGAGCCGGCCGAGCAACGCCAGCGATTCCGCCGACAGGTCCAGCCGGAAATTCTCGCGGGCGTACAGGCTGACCAGCAGCTCTGCTACGCCTCCATCGGTGTTGAGTTGCTCGAGGAAATCATGCGCGCGGCGCAGCTGAGCCAGAATCTGCACCAGCACGCTCTCGACCGACAGCCGCTCGGATGACAGTTGCGGCTTCTCCATCAACCGTCCCGTCCAGTAGCTTTGGCGAAACACGCCCTCGAGTTCCCCGCCGGCGGGGCTGCGGCGCGGATCACCAGCCTTCCAGCTGTGCTGCGGCTCGATACCGAGCGTCTGCGTGATCGTGGACGGGTCGATAGTCGGGTGGAGGATCCGCAGAGAAATAATGAACTCGTAGTCGCTCATCGAACAGCTCGTCGCCTCAGGCGGCCACCGTTTGCTGCAGACATGACGCGCTTGCATCAAGGCACGCGACCGGGCGAGGCTCCGTGCTTGCGGGGTGGCCGGTCGCGATCCGATAACGAGTGAGACCGCTGTCCGGCCTGGGCGTGTCGGCCGCAAATGCCCGCAGACATTCGCGCGGGCAGCTGATCACGGATCGCTTCCCCGGCCGTGCGTCGCGGCCGGGAGCGATGCCGTTCGAACGCGACGCTTCAGTAGCGGCGCGGTCCGCCGCGGTTGCCACCGCCGGGCCGCTCGCGATCGTGCGCCTCGTTGACCTTGAGGGGGCGGCCATCGAAGTCGGCCCCATTTAACGCCTGCATCGCGCGGGATGCGTCGGCATTCGACATCTCCACGAAGCCAAAGCCGCGTGGACGGCCCGTGTCGCGATCGGTGATCAGGGAAACCTTCTCGACGGTTCCATGGTTGGCAAACAGGGCGCGCACGGCCTCATCGGTCGCGGTGAAAGGAAGATTTCCTACATATAGTTTGGTCACTGCGGATTACTCACGAGAGAAACGGAAAAGATCGGCAGGTGGTCCTGCCTCCTGGTTCGCCGAGCTTTGCGAGGGTGGCAGACATTGGCCGGAAAGCGCGCCGGGGCAGCGCAAAGGGAGGCCAAGGCAGACAAGCCGAAAGGTTACGAGCCGGGCAATACACTACAGGAATTGCGGCGATACTGCCGAACTTTCGTGTTTTCGGGACGCCAATTTTATCCGCCGCCGGCCACGCGAGCGTGACTTTGCGACGGACGTTGTCGAGCACAACACAGCGCCGCAGCTTAGTGCCGGGAGCGTCAACCAAGCGCGCGCCAGCGCTGTGTGCCAAGTGTTGCGTTCTTCAACCAGAAGGCGCAAGGTCAAAATCGCGCGGGGTGATGTGCCGCCCCAGGCTCACCGAGGAGCATTCACATTGGATAATGTCGCAGCGACGCTCGCTATCCGTTTGCGACTGAGGGAGCGAACTCTGCCGTATGGCGCATTGTGGCGCCGTCAGGGTGAATACGCCGGCGGAGGTTTTTGCGATGGCTGCGGTGAGCGCATAACCTCGGCGCAAGCGTCGTATGCCGTGGACTTCACGCCCGGTGTGACTCCGGAGTCGGGCAGATTTCATCGCGTGTGCTTCGAGATCTGGCAGGGTGAATGCCAGACTCCGCTGCAGTCTTAGGATTTGCCGTTGCGGGTCGCCGCCCCCCGCACTCGTAATCGCGCATCAGCGCAGGAGCCGGACCGGAATGAATCTCAGCTTGATCGATGCCTTCGGAAGATTCGGCGCGAAGCCGAGCAATCGACTTCGGGGACGTTCCGCGATGGCGGGTGACGGAGCCATGGTGCTCAACTGCACGCACGCGTATTTCGGTCACCCCTC
>VBNY01000308.1 GCA_005877705.1 Gammaproteobacteria bacterium | reverse complement strand
GTGCCGTTCAGCGCGCACTTCGCGCTGCGCCTGGAAGCGCGCGGCTTTGTCACTCTCGTGGATCCCAACACCGCGTTCTTTTGCCGCTCGGACCAGACGGGCCTGCTGTGCCGGGTGCGCTCGCGCGGCTCGACCTTCATCCAGTATGACCTGCTCGCCGGAGCGGCCCTCACGTTCTGACTGGGCGATCGGGCGTGCGAGCTGTCTTCGACCGCGGTGTCAGTCGAGCTTGATATAGCTCAGCGGCAGGGCGGTCGTGTATTTGATGGTTTCGAGAGTGAAGCTGGCGCTCACATCCAGAAACTGCACCGCCGAGATGAGGCGCTTGTACACCACGTCGTACGCGTCGATATCGGGGACGACGATGCGCATGAGATAGTCGACGTCACCGCTCATGCGGTGGATCTCCGTCACTTCCGGTATGTCGCGCACCGCGCACACGAACTTGTCGAACCATTCCTCACTGTGATTCGCGGTCTTGAGCGTCACGAATACCGTCGTGCCGACGTTCAACGAGCGTGCATCGAGCAGCGCCACCGTCTGTTTGATGACGCCGTCCTCCTGGAGCTTCTTGATACGGCGCCAGCAGGGGGCCTTGGAGAGGCCGACGCGGTCCGCAATCTCGGCGGCCGTGAGGGTGCCATTTTCCTGCAGCAGGTCCAGAATTTTTCGATCCAGCTTATCCATGAAACGCTATGCAGCGCCTTGCCCGCGCGCGCGCAACATTGTTGCGCAGACGCAGGCTGTTTGCCATGCATTCGCAACCGGGTAGCCCCCACGAACGGCTAAGATGGCAGCATGGATATCATCCGGCTCTTTAGCGAGCACCCCGCGTCCGTCGGCGAGACTTACAGCGAGCACATGGCGAGAGCCGCGTGCTTCGGCGTACGAATGATGCTGGCCGGCATGGCCTGCCTGGTGCATGCCGTGTTGCCTTTCCTGTTCGTGCGCACCGGTAGCCGAGCCATCGTCGAGCTCAACGAGCGCCTGGCCGTCAATCGCCGTGCCGCGCCGCCGCTCGTGAGCGGCAAGCAGCTCCCGCTGTAAAGCGGGCGCGCCTTCCTCCCATGCTGCAGCTCGCATGCCTGAGCTGCCGATCTGCAGAGCCGGGGTCCCCGAGAAATCGAGCGTCTTGCTAGTTGGCTAGCGCTCAGCAGTCCGCCAGGGCTCGATTTCTTGGGGTGGTCCTCGCGCGGCCGTTGCGCGAACTCCCGCTTAGTGCTCAACTTACTGGCGCGGGCAAGGGAGATCATTTTATGAAAGAGATTCACGGCTTGCCTGGCGGGCGGCGAGAGGTTCGTGCAAAGGACGGCGCGCACAGGCTCACGGAGACGCTGGCAGCGCCAGAGCTCCCCTGCGATCTGTTCAGAAGTGCAGGCGCGGGTGCGCAGCCGCCCGCATCAGCGGAGCTGCCGCTCTCATCGGGACAGCCGCCGCTGCCCCGCATGCCCGGGTTCCGGCGAAATTAGCGGGGGCCTCGGGAAATTGTGCGTCTTGATCAGCGGCCCGTGCTCACGAATCAAGCAGGGCACAATTTCCTGGGGTGCTTTAGACGGGACTGCGAATCACGTAGCCGCCCGACTTGTCATCGCGCTCGAGGGCGATCAGGCGCCGCTCGGCGGCCTCCTCGAGCAGCTTGTTGAACGAGCGGAAGCCGTAGTAGCTCTCGTTGAATCCCGGGCGGCGGCGCTTCAGCGTCTGCTTGACCATCGAACCCCAGATCTTGTCCTCTGCACCCCGCTCGGCGAGCAGGGCGTCGATGGTGGCGAGTACGAGGTCGAACGCTTCCTGCTTCTTGTCCTCATCCTTCTGCTCGCCGTCCTTGGCTTGGGCCACGGCGGGCGCCGGAGCGCTGTCCACCGGGGCCGGAGCGGTATCGGCGGCGGGCGCCTTGCGGCGCGGGCTGCGGCGGCCCTTGGGCTGTTCGCGCACGAGGTCGTCGTAGTAGATGAACTCGTCGCAGCTGGCGATCAGCAGGTCGGAGGTCGAATTCTTGACGCCGACGCCGATCACCCCTTTGTTGTTCTCGCGCAGCTTGCTGACGAGCGGGGAGAAATCGGAGTCGCCGCTGATGATCACGAAGGTGTCGACGTGCGTCTTGGTGTAGCACAGGTCGAGGGCGTCGACGACCATGCGGATATCGGCGGAGTTCTTGCCCGACATCTTCACGTGCGGGATCTCGATGAGCTCGAAGCCGGCCTGATGCATGCCGGCCTTGAACTCCTTGTACCGATCCCAGTCGCAGTAGGCTTTCTTCACGACGATGGAGCCCTTCAGCAGCAGCCGCTCGAGCACCCGGTTGATGTCGAACTGGGCGTAGCGGGCGTCGCGCACGCCGAGGGCGATGTTCTCGAAATCGCAGAACAGTGCGAGGTTGGTGGTCTCGGCCGCGGTGGGCATGGCGCAAATCTTCCGTTCGGCCCGATCCGAAGCCGCCGATTGTGACAGGACTCGGGCTATGCCGGCGGCGTGTTTTCGGAGGCAGCGCCCGGTTTCGGCGCCAGGCCCTCGCTCAGGAAGGCGGTCGCCTCGATGTGCCTGATCAGCAGGCGCGCCTTATCCGCGTCGCAGACCTGGCGCTGGATGAGGATGCGCAGTGCGGAGCCGATATGCTCGGCCAGGGCGCTGACGATCACCATGCTGTGGTAGCGGCGGTTGAGGCGCGGCAGGATCTCGTTCATGTCCTGTACGCAGGCGCGAACGCCGTCCCCGAATGATGGCGCTATGCTCGGCATGCGACTCTCCTGCTGCGCACCGGCGGCTTGTAGGATATATCCCGTGGACCAAAAGCCACAAGGGGTTGAATCATGTTTGCAACAAGTGGC
>VBNY01000307.1 GCA_005877705.1 Gammaproteobacteria bacterium | reverse complement strand
GCCGCGGAGCGTTCCACGCTTCGTGCGGTTGCTGGGAAGCCAGTTCATGGCGCATCCACCGCTCGGGGATTTCCTCGTTCAGGTGACCGACCCGAGTCACCCGCTGGTGCGAGGCATCGAGCCGTTCACCGTCAACGATGAGTTGTATTTGTCGGAGCTTCATGGGCCCAACCATGTGCTGCTGCACACACAGTACAACGGCAAGGCGCAGCGCGGTTTTGCCGAGAGGGAGTGGTTCTCGGATGAGCCGCGTCCGGTGCTGTATCTGCATGCGCATGGCAAAGGGAAGGTGTTGTACTTTACCTTGGGGCACTGCCGCAGCAGGTTCGACATGCAGCCCTTCATCGCGGAGTATCCAGGCATCGAGCGCTGCAGCTGGCAGTCGCCGGTTTACTACGAAATCCTGGCGCGCGGCATTCGATGGGCGGCTCGCCTGGACGAGTAGGCCTCACCGGCACGTGTCGGACGATTCACCGGGAGCATTCATGGAGCACAACTTCGGGCCGGTCATGCAGAACGGCTTTGTCGTACCGGATCTCGACACGGCGCTCGAGCATTGGACGCAGGTCATGCACGTGGGGCCTTTTTTCCGGTTCGAGCGCATTGATTTCGGCCAGGTGTGGTATCGGGGCCAGCCGGCATCGGACATCGATCTGTCGGTCGCGATTGCATACTGGGGAGACATGCAGATCGAGCTTATCCGCCAGCGCAATGCGGTCCCGTCGATCTACACCGAGTTTGAGGGACGCGGTCTTACCGGCCTGCAGCACATGGGCGTGATCACGGAGTCCGTGGAGCGCGACTTGATCCGCCTCGCGGCGCAGGGTGTCACACCGATTCAGCATGGCAGCACCGCGGCGGGCATGCGCTTTGCCTATCTTTCGACCGATCAGCATCCAGGAGCCATGATCGAGCTCATTGAATCGAGCCCCCGGATGCTGGCGTTCTTCGGCGCGATGCGCGCGGCCGCCCGTGACTGGGACGGCAGCGATCCGGTTCGGCGGGTGGGCTGAACGTTGGTGTCAATTCGAATCCGATGCTGCAGACGCCGGTTGCACAATTGCACACGCGAGATCTCACGGGTCGCAAGGAAGGCGCTGAGAGCGAGAACGAACCTCACGCAGCTTGCCGGCTGGCCGACGAGGTGGGCATGCGTGTGTGTGACCGTGCGCAGCCCGCCAACAGCTATCGTCTGATGTCAAATGCCCGTTACTTCACTCCAGGTCGGGCTTTCAGCGATCACCCGGTCGCAACGTCGCAGCGAGCAGGCGCGCACATGGCGCAGGCCCCAGAACTCTCGACCTGCCGCGCTTAGGATGTCTGCAGTTCCTCGCGCAGGATTTTCTTTAACATCTTGGCTGTCAACGGGCGGTCATCTTCTGCCAGCGCAACCGCGGACTCAAGCTCCCGGCCGTACTAAAACGGGGAGCACCTCACCCCGAACCTAGCAGTGTGTTCGCCGCTATAACCAGAGAGGTATATAGTCTCTGGGATGCGCGAGGCGCACGCTCGCCGCGCTGCTGGGGAGGGTCAGATGAGACATGCGGTGGCGTGGTCCATTTTCGCGGCCTGCGGACTGAACGCCACGTATACCGGCTGGACGCTGCGGTCGGGCCCCCAGGCCGACGACGGGTGCGAGGGCTCGGGCCAGTTCGGCCGTTCGGGCACAACTATATAGTCGCGCCCAAGCTGGGCGACCTGCAGCCCTGGCCACGTGGTTAGCTGCAAGCCGCCCGTTGAGCACTGTTGCGACGGAGACTAGGGCGTGATGCGTCGTGCGGTGCGCGACTCCTCGGCCGCCGCGAGGGCGTTGACTTGTCGGAGCGCGCCCGCCAGCGTGTCATCTACGCACGCGACAAAGTTCGGCTGATACGAGAGGTCACGGTTATGCGCGAGGTCGGCGCAAAGGCGCCGGGCCATTGTGTGTAGGCGGTCGCGCGCCGCGCGCATTCCTTCTGGTGTCGAGAGGTCGAGGTCGGCGAGCGATACCTTTGCAACGCGCGTCACGGCCGCGAGCGCGGATGTGTTGATCTGTCGGAGCGCGCCCGCCAGCGTGTCATCTACGCACGCAACGAAGTTAGGCTGATGTGACAGGTCGCGGAGGTCCTCGAGCTGGGTGCAAAGGCGGAGGGCCATTGCGTGTAGGCGGTCGCGCGCCGCGCGCATCCCTTCTGGCGTCGAGAGGTCGAGGTCGACGACCGATACCTTCGCAACGCGGGTTTCGGGAGCGGGTGCTGGCTGTGTACCCGCAGTCACTGGTACGGGAGCGATGGCCAGCAGCCCCATCAAGGCGGCCGCCCGAACCGCGATCTGAGGGCCGAAACGGAGGAGCTTGTATGTGTAGGTGTTCATGTGACGCTCTCCTGAGGGTTATCCATTCCAGTGCGAGCAGAGAGTGCCGGCGTGGGCCCCCCGGGGTCTTGAGGACGGGCTGAATGCGGGCTGAGGACGCGCCGAAGGCGCGCTGAATCCCTTCCGCCGGAACGGCGATGAGCGCAGGGATCGAGCGGCGCGCGTATACTGTTGGCGGAGACGCCTACTGGGCTTTCCTGAACACAAATCCGCGGCTAATCAAGCACTTCTTGCAGGATGCCGCCCGTGAAGTCGTCGGACAACTCCGTTATCCGCATCGGTGCTTGGCGAGTGGATCCTGCGCTTGATGAGATTTCCAAGGACGGGCAAACCGTCAAGCTCGAACCCAAGACGATGCGGCTGCTGGTCTGCCTCGCCCAACACGCCGGTCAGGTGGTGAGCGTCGAGCGACTGCTGGACGAAGTCTGGAAAGATGTCATCGTCACACCGGATTCGGTCTACCACGCAGTGGCGGTGCTTAGACGGGTGCTCGGGGACGACACTCAGGAGCCGGCCTACATCACG
>VBNY01000306.1 GCA_005877705.1 Gammaproteobacteria bacterium | reverse complement strand
GTCGTGTCCAGAGCGCCGATGCCCATGAGCGTGGTCACGACCGGGATACTGAACGCGAGGGCGAATTCGGTGAGCGCGTCCGCCGCATTGGCATTGATGACCCCGCCGCCTGCGTAGATCAGCGGCCGCTGCGACTCCCCCAGCATCTCGAAGAATAGAGCCGCCTCGCGCGCCTCGAGCGCGCGTTCGGAGAGCTCCGTCATGCGGCGGCGATACCCCGGGATCGGCAGCATGCCGCCGCCGTGGAATACCCCCTCCCAGTTCTGGACGTCCTTGGGCACATCGATGACGACCGGGCCCGGCCGGCCAGTACGGGCAATCTCGAAAGCCGTCCGCATGGTGGCCTCGAGCTTCTCGGGGTCGGTGACGAGGAAAATATGCTTGGCGACCGCGCCCATGATCGAAGGGACCGGAGCCTCCTGAAAGGCATCGGTACCGATGGCGGCCCTGGCCACTTGGCCGCAAATCACAACAATCGGCACCGAATCGGCCATGCAATCGCGCACCGGCGTAACAGTGTTCGTGGCACCGGGGCCGGAGGTGACCAGGCAGACCCCGACCTGCCCGGTGGCGCGCGCGTACCCGGCGGCCATGAAACCGGCCCCTTGCTCGTTGGCGGGCACGATGAGGGGAATCTGTGGCTCGCCGGTGCGGCCTTGCTGCTCGTTGTAGAGGAATACCGCATCGTAGGTGGGCAGGATGGCCCCGCCGCTGTAGCCGAAGATCGCTCTGACCCCCTCGTCGGCGAGCACCTGCATGATCATGCGGGCACCGCTCATTCTGTGGCCGGCAAGCGGATGGCCCGCGGGGCGCGGCTGGATCACGGTGTCGCTCATGAGAAGGAGGCTAGCAGCTTGTGTCCGCGGTGCAAACACGCGGGCCGAGCCGCACGTTAAGTAAGGCGCATGGCTGGCGGCGCGGAATCCTTTTATTCTGCGGGTCTAGGAACCTGTCGAACTTGCGCTGCTGTTATTGCGTAGGCCGCAAAAGTCGCGCCTTTTGCGGCCGGCAACGAAGCCGCGGTTCCGAAAAAGGGCCGCAGGCCACTTTTTCCAGTTACCTAGCGCACCCGACAGCCGAAGTGAACTGGAGTCGACTGAAGTCCCATGCGTCATATCATCGCGATCCTGCTGCAAAACGAAGCGGGAGCCCTGACTCGCGTCGCGGGCCTGTTCTCCACCCGCGGTTACAACATCGAGTCGCTGTCCGTGGCGCCGACGGATGATCCGACCGTCTCGCGCCTCACTCTGGTCACGAAGGGGTCGGATGCCGTCATCCAGCAGATCGTCAATCAGCTCAACAAGCTGGTCGACGTCGTCAACGTCGAGGACATGACCCTCGGCGAGCACCTCGAGCGGGAGCTGGTTCTGCTTAAGCTGAAGGTGAGGCCCGAGCGCACCGACACCGTCCGGGGCCATGTCATCCGCACCGGCGGCCGGGTACTGGACCCGGCGGTGGATGGCTTCATCGTAGAGCTGACCGCGAGCGAGGCGGAGGTCAACGCGTTCGTCGCCGATCTTGGCCAGAACGCGGACTTGCTCGAAGTCGTTCGCAGCGGCGCCCTCGGCATAGGCCGCAATGCGCGTCCGCTGAGAGTGGTTCGGTAGCCGGAGTACAGCTAGGGGAGCCGCAAGCGTGGCCGTTCTAAGACATTGCTCGCCCCTGGCGGGGCTCGTAATATCCTCTGGCAGAACACAAATCTAAGCGGGCGCCTGCAACTTCCTTCACTGCCAGGCTAGGCCCAGCGAAATCGGGTGGGCGAGACACGACGCGGTGCCACGCACGGCACGCGCGGGGCCGCGGAGTTCCCGAGATTCGTCACCTCGGTGGAATTCCGTGCCCCGCGACACTGGCGGATTCACCGCTACATGAGGGCGACGCTGCCGCATCGACGTAACGGCATCGCCCGCCAGGAATATCATGCACGTTTTCAAGACCTCGCCGGCGTCCCGCAAGCGACCGAGCCGTGCGCGCGCCAGCACCAATCGCCGCGCAAGCCGCACGCAGCGACAGAGTGAGCAGACCGCTCAGAAGTTGAACGGCGAGAGCGGAGCGATTCTGGCTGCGCTGCTCGCGCTCGCGCATGGCAAGCGAGACGTGCGGCTCCCTGAGCGCTGGCACGGTCAGGCCGGGCGTATCGCCGAGGCTTTCAACGAGGTGGTCCAGCTCAACGTGCGCATGGCCGGGGAGCTCGGGCGCCTCAGGCACATCGTCGGCCGTGAGGGCAAGCTCAAGCAGCGCGCCTCGCTCGGCGGCGTCACCGGCTTCTGGTCCGAGTCGATCGGGAATATCAACGCGCTGATCGATGATCTCGTGCACCCGACGATGGAAGTCGCGCGCGTCATAGGCGCGTTCGCCCAGGGAGACCTGACCAACACGATGGCGCTGCACATCGAGGGTCGGGCGCTCGAAGGCGAGTTCCTGCGCACCGCCACTACCATCAACGGGATGATCCAACAGCTCGGCTGCGTCACCGCCGAGGTGACGCGCGTAGCGCGTGAGGT
>VBNY01000305.1 GCA_005877705.1 Gammaproteobacteria bacterium | reverse complement strand
TCCTTCGCGACGGCGCGCGGGAACGCCAGCGTTGCCCAGCGCGTCTCAAGTCGTATCGGCAAGAAGACCCAAGTCGCACCTTTAGCGTGACCGAACAGCTCCGCTATGAGCTTGCTGCCAGCGCGCCGCGCACCGGTTCTCAGCAACAGCCCCTGAAGCGTCCCTTTTCGCAGGCGTAACGCGCGTTCTGACGCTCACGAAAGAACTCGACATAGGTCATGATTGGCTCTGCTCGGTGGTCCGCCTTTCGATGCGCCACGTAATTGTCATAGTCGGGAACGCCGACCATGAGGCGGGCGGTTTGAACCGCCCAGCCCCACATGCTCTTGAGCCGGGTCATTGTGCAGCCCCCGCCGCGGCACCGGACGTGCCGCCGATCTCGATCGCGGTGCCCTTCGGAGTGCCCAACGCCTTGCGGATATCGAAGAAGGCATGGATCACCACGGTAAGGACGATCGCCACCGCCAAGCCCGCCAGCGTCGCATCAAGATAGTCGTTGAAGATGACACGGTTCATTTCGGCAAGTGTCTTGGCGGGCGCCAGTACCTGGTTGGCCGCCACCGCATCGCTGAACTTGAGCGCGTGACTGAGGAAGCCGACTTTCGGATTCGCAGCGAATATTTTCTCCAGACCCGCGGTCACGGTGCATATGACCAGCCACGCTGTCGGTATCATGGTGACCCACGCGAAGCGTTCCCGCTTCATCTTGAAGAGCACCACGGTGCAGAGCGTGAGCGCGATCGCCGCCAGCATCTGATTGGTGGCGCCGAACAGCGGCCACATGGTCCAGATGCCGCCCAGCGGATCGATGACGCCGGCATACAGCAGATATCCCCACAGCACGCACGCCAGCGCGGAGCCGATCATGTTGTTGCTCCACGACTTGGTTTCCTTGAAGGCGGGAATCGCGTTGCCGATGAGATCCTGGATCATGAAGCGGCAAACGCGCGTGCCGGCGTCGACCGTCGTGAGGATGAACAGCGCCTCGAACAGGATAGCGAAGTGGTACCAAATACCCATCAGTGCCTTGCCGCCGAGGAACCCTGACAGGATGGTCGCCATGCCCACGGCGAGCGTCGGCGCACCGCCGGTGCGCGCGAGAACGCTGGTTTCGCCCACGTCATGCGCCGTTTGAGTCAAGACATCGGGGGTTACCACGAAGCCCCAAGAGGTGACGACGTCGGCCGCATGAGCCGCGGTGGTGCCGATCAGGCCGGCCGCGCTGTTCATGGCGAAATAGACGCCCGGATGGATCACCGAGGCGCCGATCATGGCCATGATGGCGACCGCAGACTCCATCAGCATGCCGCCGTAGCCAATGAAGGCGATCTGGCTCTCGTTCTCGATCATCTTCGGCGTGGTGCCGGACGAGATGAGCGAGTGCCACCCGGAGACCGCGCCGCACGCGATGGTGATGAACAGGAACGGGAACAGGCTCCCCGCCCAGACTGGACCGGTGCCGTCAACGAACTTCGTCACCGCCGGCATCTGCAGGTCGGGGCGCACGATGAGGATGCCGACCGCCAGCAGCGCGACCGTACCGATCTTGAGGAAAGTGGATAGATAGTCGCGCGGCGCCAGCAACAGCCACACCGGCAACACCGAGGCGACGAACCCATAGCCGATGATGATCAGTGCCAGCGAGGTGCCGGGAAGGTTGAAATAGGCAGCCAGAGCCGGAGTCTCGGAGACCGTCCGCCCGTAGAGCAGCGCCGCCAGCAGCAATATCGCGCCGATGAGCGACATCTCGGCGATGCGGCCCGGGCGGAAGAAGCGGCCGTAGAGGCCCATGATGAGCGCGATCGGCAGAGTGCAAAACACGGTGAAGGTGCCCCAGGGGCTGCCCTTCAAGGCGTTGACGACGACGAGCGCCAGAACCGCCAGGATAATGACGCAGATGAGCAGCACCCCAACGCCGGCGATGCTGCCTGCGACGGGGCCCATTTCTGAGCGAATCATGTCGCCAAGCGATCGGCCGTCGCGGCGGGTCGACATGAACAGCACAATCATATCTTGCACCGCCCCCGCGAACACGACGCCAGCGAGAATCCAAAGCGTGCCGGGCAGATAGCCCATCTGCGCCGCGAGCACCGGCCCGACCAGTGGCCCGGCACCGGCTATGGCCGCGAAATGATGCCCGAAGAGCACGTAACGGTTGGTCGGCACGTAATCGAGGCCGTCGTTGCGACGATAGGCAGGCGTTTGTCGCGCCGAGTTCACGCCGAGCACCTTGCTGGCGATGAATAGACCGTAGAGACGATACGAGATGAAGTACGTGCATACCGCCGCTATGACGAGCCATGCGGCATTGACGGGCTCGCCGCGCGCCAAAGCGACGATTCCGAAGGAAACCGCGCCCAGCACGACGATCGCTGCCCAGAGGAATTTCTTGTAGACGGACATCGCTTGTCTCCTATGGCCTTCTTCGCGGGACAGTAGGCTACTGGCTAGCATCACAAACCGTTGCAATAGAGCCGCGTTGCGCAATATTGAGCGCTGCGAATTCCCCTGTCACCCCTGAGCCGGGCGGCACA
The DNA here is from genome assembly GCA_005877705.1 of Gammaproteobacteria bacterium. Taxonomy (GTDB): domain Bacteria; phylum Pseudomonadota; class Gammaproteobacteria; order Steroidobacterales; family Steroidobacteraceae; genus 13-2-20CM-66-19. The sequence continues at coordinate 1,036 of VBNY01000305.1, read as the reverse complement.
TCGGACACAGCGGCGCCAGGTCGGTTGATTCTGCTCCCGGCGCCGTGGTTCGCAGTCATGAAGGCGACAACGGTCCGCCGGACGATCGCGGCACAGGGTTGACTTCGGATAGCTCATCGAAGCACGGGCGTATCTCACGCTGGATCGCAACGGCCCGCGTTTCGCAGGGTATTGCTCGGGGTAGGTCCATCGCACAGATCCAGCAACTCTTGTGCGCTCAAGCACTTAGGAGGCTGCTCGGCCCTGACGCGACGAGCGCGATGGTCTTGCCGGGCTCGCCTGCGGCGAACCTCCCGCGCGCTCCGCGAGGCTCGCCATGCCCGACTGCATGGAGTGCGCGCCGGCTCGTGCGGTCGTGACGCGGCGAGGATCGCCTGCACGTCGGAAATGACAACCCCGCTGGCGATCAGGATCAGCAGTTCCAGCACGATGAAGCTGCAGGGCTTGTCCAAGGCAACGCATACGGGTGGCGGCTGCAGCCATTCAGTAGGTTGCGCGGCCCCCGACACATCGACGCTGCGCCAGTGCTGAACGACGCTTCCTCGCTTGCCAGCCAGCAAACCAACGATGCCACCTCGTCGAGCGCCCGGAACCGGCCCAGTGTCAGCGGCTGTGGGCTCCTAGGCGCGGCGGGCTGGCCGAGGGCGCCGGCGTCATTGTAACCGGCGAATATCCCGTGCAGCCGCTTTGGAACGCAACATGAACAGCCTCCGCAGGCAACAACTCCGAGAGCGCCTCTTTCGCATCAGTGTCTTGCTCAAGGGCTTGAACGGAACGTTAGAGATCCTGGGCGGAGTGGCGCTTTTTGCTGTAAGTCCCGCATTCATTCTGCGCACGGTCGCGCTCTTGACACAGGACGAGATCGCCGAAGATCCCCGTGACCTCGTTGCGAACTCTCTTCGGCGTGCCGCGAGTCACCTCTCACCGGCGAGCGAGCATTTTGCCGCGATCTATCTCCTGAGCCACGGTGTCATCAAAATCGGCCTAGTGGGGGCGTTGCTCAAACACGAGATCTGGGCCTATCCGGCCGCGGTGA
>VBNY01000362.1 GCA_005877705.1 Gammaproteobacteria bacterium | reverse complement strand
CAGGCTGCGGAACGCGCGCATCGCGAATGCGGTCAAATGTGTGCCGCCGGAGAACAAGCCGCTGCCGGAGGAGATCCGCCGCTGCAACGCGTACCTGCAGTCCGAGATGCGGCGGTTGAAGGGCTTGCGGGTGATTCTCGCGCTGGGGCGCGTTGCGCACGACGCCGCGCTGATGGCGCACGGCCTGAAGCGCAGCCAGTACCCCTTCGGCCACGGGCGCGAGCACACTCTGGGCGAGACGAGGTACCTGCTCGACTCCTATCATTGCAGCCGCTACAACACATCGACCGGCGTGCTGACGGGGCCCATGTTCACCAAGGTCGTGGCACGTGCCTGCGAGTTAGCCGGCCTTTAGCCCATGAACGCCAACGCCAAGGCATTCGATCATAAGGAGTATACGGCGGCGCTGCCGAGGCGCCCCGGCGTGTATCGCATGCTCAATGCCGAGCACGAGCTGCTGTACGTCGGCAAGGCGAAGAGCCTCAAAGATCGCGTCAGTACCTACTTCGCCGCCGGCAACGTCAATCCCAAGGTGCAGGCGCTCGTGCAGCAGATCGCCGACATCGAGGTCACGGTGACGAATTCCGAGACCGAGGCGCTGCTGCTCGAGTACAACCTCATCAAAGCTCACAAGCCGCGCTACAACGTCGTGCTGCGCGATGACAAGAGCTTCCCCTACATCCATCTGTGCGTGGATCACGAGTTTGCGCGCCTCGCGTTCTACCGCGGGTCGCGCAGCGCCCCGGGGCGCTATTTCGGGCCATTCCCCAATGCCGGCGCGGTCCGGGACACACTGAATCAACTGCAGAAGCTGTTCCGTATCCGCAATTGCCGCGACAGCTTCTTCGCCAACCGCAGCCGGCCCTGCCTGCAGCACCAGATCGGGCGTTGCTCCGCGCCGTGTGTCCGGCTCATCACGCCCGAAGCGTACGCACAGGACATCGATGCCGCGGTAAAGGTGCTGGAAGGCCGCAGCGACGAGGTGAATGCGCAGTTGCAGACGCGCATGGAACAGGCCGCGAGCCGCTTGGACTTCGAGCGGGCCGCGCAAATACGCGACCAGCTGGCCGCCTTGAAACGCATCCAGGCGCAACAGGTCGTGACCGCCGATGGCGAGCGTGACATCGATGTCTTCGGCATCGTCGGCGAGCCCGGCGAGTACTCAGTGAGCGTGATGTTGGTGCGCGGCGGGCGTAATCTCGGCACGACTAGCTACTTCCCGCGGGCGGCGCTCGCCGAGCCGGAGGAAGCGCTGGCGTCGTTCGTCATGCAGTATTACGCGACACAGGAGCCGCCGCCGGAGGTGTTGCTGGGCCGCAAACTCGAAGACGCGCAATCGCTCGGTCAAGCGCTCAGCACGCGCGCCAACCGCCCGGTCGAAGTCAGGTGCCCGGTGCGCGGCCTCGGCCTCAAGTGGGTGGAGCTGACGCAGGAGAATGCGACCCAGGCGCTGCGGATGCGGCGCGCCCAAAAGCAAGGGATGGAGGACATGCTCGCAGCCCTCGCGACCGAGCTCGACCTGCCCGAGCCGCCCGCGCGTGTGGAGTGCTTCGACATCAGTCACACGAGCGGCGAGGGCACGGTGGCCTCATGTGTCGTCTTCGGCGCGGAAGGTCCTCTCAAGAAGGAGTATCGCCGCTTCAACATCACCGGCGTGACGCCCGGCGATGACTACGCAGCGCTGCGCCAGGCGCTGGAACGCCGCTACACGCGCGTGCGGGCCGGGGAGATTCCGGCGCCTGACCTGCTGCTGATCGACGGCGGGTTGGGTCAGATCAACGAGGTCCACGAAGTGCTCCTCGGGCTCGGATTCGGGGACGTCACGCTCGTCGGCGTGGCTAAAGGGCCGGACCGCAAGCCCGGGCAGGAGCGCCTGTTCGTGTTCGGTGCGGCCGCACCTCTCGTGCCCGAGGCGCATTCCCCGGCATCGCGCCTGCTGCAGAGAATTCGTGACGAAGCACACCGGTTCGCCATCACCGGGCACCGCCGCAAGCGCGCGCGCCGCTACAACGAGTCAGTGCTCGAAGCAGTTCCGGGTCTCGGACCTGCCAAGCGGCGTTCCCTTCTCAAGCACTTTGGCGGCTTGCAAGGCGTCATGCGTGCCGGCGTCGCGGACTTCGAGCAGGTTGCGGGAATCGGAGCATCGCTGGCGCGAAGCCTTTATGATCACCTCCACCCGGGTTCATAGGCCCTCGATGCCCTGGAATCTGCCGAACACGCTGACGTGGCTTCGCATCGCTGCGATTCCGCTCATCGTCGTGCTGTTCTACATGCCGAACTCGTGGGCCGATCCGGCCGCGGGCCTGCTGTTCGTGGCAGCGGGCATCACCGACTCCCTCGACGGGTATCTGGCGCGGCGGCTCGGCCAGACCTCACGCCTCGGGGCTTTTCTGGATCCGGTGGCGGACAAACTCATTGTCGCCGTAGCCCTGGTTCTGCTCGTCAGCAAGGACGCGAGGGCTCTCATCGTCCTCACCGCCGCCATCATCATCGGTCGCGAGATCACGATCTCGGCACTGCGCGAATGGATGGCCGAGATCGGCCAGCGACGCAAGGTTGCCGTCT
>VBNY01000361.1 GCA_005877705.1 Gammaproteobacteria bacterium | reverse complement strand
TTTTCGTTTCGGGCACGATTGGAGAGGAGCGGGCAGTCGAGGCGCTGCGGCGTGGAGCCGTGGATTACGTGCTCAAGACGAACCTGAGTCGGCTTGCACCGGCAGTCAATCGGGCGCTCGCGGAGGCTGCCGCGCGCGGACAGATCGCGCGACTGACACGCGTGCTGCGCATGCTGAGTGGTATCAACAGCGCCGTCGTCCGCATACGCGATCGCATCGAACTCCTCAGGGAGGCTTGCCGTCTCGCAGTGGCGATTGGTGGGTATGCGACCGCAATGGTGCTGCTGAAGCAGCCTGGCACGCGCATCGTCCAGCCAGTCGCCTGGAGCGACCCCGACGATCAGAGCACGGCAACTCTGCGCACGACGGTCGCCGAATCGGCCGCCGTGGAGAACGGCACCATCAGGGGCATGCTCAAGTCAGGTGCGCCGTTCGTCTGCAACGACGCGGCCGATCTGCCCGCGGGGGTCGATTTCAAGGCAATCATGGGACAAGGCGGGTTTCGATCCCTGCTCGCACTGCCGCTGCTGATCGACAAGACCCCGGTAGGCGTGCTGATACTCGCCGCGCGCGCGGCGGGAACCGTAAGCGATGAAGAGTTACAGATGCTGCGCGAGGTGGCCGCGAACCTGTCGTTCGCTCTGCAGTATCTGCAGAAGGACAGCACCGTGCGCTTCCTGTCCCACTTCGATCCGCACACCGGTCTCGCGAAACGCCCGCTGTTCTGCGAGCGGCTGGCACGCCTGCTTGCAGGCGGCGCAAACGATCACAGCCGTCTCGCCGTTGCGGTCATCGATATCGAACAGCTGAGTGTCATCAACGACTCGTTCGGGCGGCACATGGGGGATCTGCTCCTGCAGCATGTCGCTGACAGACTGCGCCGGCACTTTCACGATACGGAACTGCTCGCCCAGCTCGGCGGCGGCACGTTCGCGGTTGCTCTGGAGGCGGGACGCGCCGAAGACCTGATGACGGCTTTGCACGGGCACATCGCCGCGGTCTTCGGTCGGCCCTTCGACATCGAAGGACGAAGGATACCGCTGGTGGCCAAGTCTGGAGTCGCGTATCCGGAAGACGGCAAGGATGCGAACGCACTGGTACAGAACGCCGAAGGGGCGTTGCGCAATGCGAGGGCGAGCGGCGAGCGACACCTGCCTTACAGCGTTGCGCGGCATTCGGAGGCGAAGGCGCGCCTGGCGCTCGAGCACCGGCTCCGAACCGCTCTCGAGCGAAAGCAATTCGAGCTTTACTATCAGCCAAAAGTGCACGTCAAGACCCGGCGCATCGTCGGCGTGGAAGCTCTTATTCGCTGGAATGATCCCCAGTCGGGGGTGGTGTCCCCGGCTGCGTTCCTGCCGCTGGTGGAGTCGACAGGCCTGATCGTTGAGCTGGGAGCACGGGTGCTCGAGCAGGCCGTGAGGGACTGTCAGCATTGGCAGGGGCGCGGGCTGCCGATGGTGCGCATTGCGGTCAACGTCTCGCCGATTCAGCTTCGCCGTGCAGATTTCGTCGCGCGCTTCTTTGAGCTCACGCAGCCGTTGGCGCAGATCGGGGGTGCGCTCGACATCGAGATCACGGAAGGCGCGCTGCTGGATGACAGCCTGGCGGAGGTGAAGAAGCTGAAGCTGCTGCGCGCGGCGGGCGTTCGCATTGCGATTGACGATTTCGGCACCGGCTATTCCTCCTTGAGTCGCCTGTCCGAGCTGCCGATCGATACTCTCAAGATCGACCGGACGTTCATCAGTCGCCTGCCTCACGACCGCATCGGCCGCACCCTGGTGGCCACGATCATCTCCTTGGCCCGCTCTTTCGAGCTGACCGTGATCGCAGAGGGAGTCGAGACCGAAGATCAACTCAAGGCGCTGTCGGGAATGGATTGCGATCAGGCGCAGGGCTTCCTGCTCAGCAAGCCCGTCCCACGCGATGAAATGACCGGGCTGCTCGAGCACGGCAGGGGGCACCTCATGCTGCAGATCGAACCTTCCGGGGACACGCCGCAAACGTAACCCTTGGAGGGATCCGCGGGTGACTGCGAGGTACGATGCTGCGCTGCCGCAAATGAGCCCCTGATCAAGATATCGCCGCATCCCCCTCATTAAGTTGCATATTGAGAGCGATCTCACCGACTTTTGGCGGCGCTACGCTCAACTTGCCGGCCCATTGCACTCCCTTGCGCGAGCATGCATGGCAAGCAGATTGACTGACGTCGCAGTGATGCTGTCACTGGTATTGGGCGAGCAGGCGCTGGCCCAATCGACGACCTCACTCAAGAAGCTCTCGTTGGACGAACTGATGCAGGTCGAGGTCACTTCCGTCTCCAAGCGCGCCGAGAAGCTTGGCAGTGCGCCAGCCTCGATCTTCGTCATCAGCTCCGAGGATATCCGGCGGTCCGGGGCGAGCACTCTGCCGGAGGCTCTGCGCCTTGCGCCCAACCTCGAGGTCGCGCGCATGGATGCCGTGCAGTACGCCATCAGCGCGCGTGGATTCAACAACGCGATCGGCAACAAGCTGCTGGTGCTCATCGACGGCCGCACGGTCTACACGCCGCTCTTTTCAGGGGTCTTCTGGGATCAACAGGAGGTGATGCTCGAGGACATCGAGCGCATCGAAGTGATCAGCGGGCCGGGAGGGACACTGTGGGGCGCCAACGCCGTGAACGGCGTGATCAACGTAATCACCAGAAACGCCTCGGAAACGGGCGGCGCGCTGTTTGTCGGAGATGTAGGCAACAACGAGCGTGGCGGTTCGCTGCGCTACGGCCGCGGCTTGGATTCGGGGGCCTTCAGGATCTATGGCAAGTTCTCCAACTGGGACCACACGAATAGAGCCGACGGTGGCGCGGTCCCGGACGCTTGGCGCCGCGGGCAGGTCGGATTTCGTGCGGATTGGAAGGCCGCGGATGATGCTTT
>VBNY01000360.1 GCA_005877705.1 Gammaproteobacteria bacterium | reverse complement strand
TAGCTGTCCAGGTCGGAGTAGCCGAGCACGACATCGGCGCTCTTGCCAGCGGAGTCGGGTACGAGCAGCGACTGCAGCGTCGCTCCGTAGGTGATGATCCGGGCGGACAGGCCAGATCCGTTTGTGAGAGTCACCGCCTCGATCACTCGCCCGTCGGCGAGCGTCCCGAAGCTCGCGCGGCCGTAGTCAGCGGCCATCACGCTGGTTGCGATGCTGAGGGCGAGGCCGGCAGAGGCGATCGCCGGGGTGGCACGCCGCTGCGCGCTGCGCGCTCGTCTGCTCTGCAAGTTGCCTCGACCAGGGGATACTGTCGCCATCGTCAATCGCCTGTAGGTTGCGGATGGTGGGATGATCCCGCAGCCCCGATGCAGCGGGTTGAAGTTGAACGCGACCACGTGGCCGGCTCCCGAGCGCAGATCCAGAATGGCGGGGCGTCCAATCAGGTTCTCCTCTCCCCACGCCTGCCCGCTGACGACGAACGGCTCGCCGGCGCGGTCTCCCCATTCGAGCACCACACCGCTCGGATCAAGCGGCCCGTCGAGGCAGGTGGTGCAGTACGCCATACGCAGCCAGCGCCGCGGCACAGCATACAGCGGATAGTTTTGTCGAAACACGTACGTGCGCTGCGGGTAGCCGTAGGCGATCGGGTGATCCGGCCGCGCAAAGGAAGCTCGCAAGTGCGCACCGGGCGTGCGACTGGTCGCCTGCTGCGCGGCAGCGGCGGCATCCGCTCCGCCTCCCTGAGAGCTGCGCGGCACGCCTCCTGACTCTCGGCGCACCCCGCGGACGATGCCACCCTCGAGCGGCAGCATCGAACCGCTTCCAAGTGTGATGAGCAACCCCCCTGCTTCGACAAAGCGCTGCAGTTCCGCAAGACCGCTCCAGCCAATGCCGCCGGTGATGTCGTCAGAGGCTGCGGGCGTGCCGTGACTCGGGGTCGTGCGCGTTTTCTTGAACGGCATCGGACCCCAAGCCCTGGGGATCCCGTGGATCTGCTCGGCCAGCTCGAGATCGACGTGGCCATAAAGCAGCACATCGTACTTGTCGCGTAGCTTGCCGGCGCGGATGTCCTCATCGCGCACGTAGATGTAAGGGATGTGGCGCTGGTCGAGCGAGTATCGCACCCAGCCAATCGAGTCGGTATCCGCCCACGGTACCCACACGCCAAGACGTGGAACCGGCGCGGCGTGGCTAACCACATCGGGTACGGAGCCGACGCTCTGAAAGTCGAGCCCGAGTTGTGCCGCCGTGTCCGCTAGCGCGCTTGCAAGGCCCGACTGCTCAGGAAGAATCCACGACCCGGAGCGGTAATCGGCGCCGTTCACGCTGAACGCCCGCTCGGCGATCGAAACCTTGAAGCGCGCCAGCCGGTAGCGAGCCTCCAGCAGGCCCTCCTGCCCGGTATCACTCAACAGGTACACCGGTCCGAGGCCCGAGACTTGACCCCGCGGATGCGGTGCTTCGGCGAGCGGCGTGAGGTTGGCGGCGCGTACCTGAGGATCGGCGCTCGCAACCACCGTTAGGTGGTAGTGCGCCGGCAACTCCCAGGAGATGTCATCGTACGGCTCGCCCGCATCCTTCGGATAGTGCTGCGCGCTCAGCAGGTCCACCGCGTAATTTCGGTACGGCTGATCGAGCCGCACGACATAGGTGCCGGCCGGGAACGTACCCTCCTTCACTTTGAGCTGCGCGCCGGCACGGTGCACCTCGATTCCCTGTGCGAGCAAGCGGCCGACCAGCTGCGCGACGCGGGTGGGATCGCCCTGGTCCTGCGGAATGAGGAAAGCGTGGGGCGCTTGCTCGACCCCCTTGCGCCACGAATGCAACCCCTTCTGATAGAAGTTCCTCAGCAGTGACTTGGATTGCCGGGCGGCAAGATCCAGCGCCGCGAGCGCGGCGGTCTCGGTGTAGTTGAGATTGTCGCGCGCCGACCAGCGGAATGAGCCGCCCGGCGGCGGCGCAGGGCGGTACCACTCGCGAGTGCTCTGATCGGGAGGCGCCGCCTGCACGAGTGTCTCGGCCGTGCCATTGCCGAAGGTTTCGTAGCCGCGGCCGATGGCGTTGTGGTTGAGCGCCACGCAATCCAGGTACAAGTGGGCGAAATCATCGCCGAAGTTCCAGGTCCACACTCCCGGCATCCCGAAGCCCGTCAGCGCCTGGACCTCGTGGAAGCTGAGCTCGAGGCGCTCGCTATAGGAGAGCGGATCGACGAGCTCGTTGATGGGGCCCGTGCCATTCCATGTCACCAGCAGCGCGACACTCTCGTGCAGATCGTGAATGACCAGCGGATGCCATTCGTGAAACATCCGATACACCGCCTTGGTCGTCTCATGCGTCAGTTGATGCGCGTCACGGTTGATGTCGACGAACGCGTACTTCGACCAATAGGGCGGAGCCTGACGCGGCAGCCGCTCCAGATCCGTCTTGCCTTTGAGGAAGCGGTAGAACCACTCCACCTGCTTGTCGCGGCCGTCCGGATTGGAAACCGGGTTGATGAGCACGACGAGACTCGCGCGGATGCGGCGGATCATCGGCTGCTCCGAGACGGCGAGCCGGTAGGCAAGCTCCAGCACCGCCTCCGTCGAACCCGTCTCATCCGAATGCAGCGCGGCGTTGAAGTAGTAAATCGCCCGCGCGTTCGCGATGATCCCTTCGGCGGCCGCGGGATCAGTCTCGCGCGGATCGGCGAGGGCGGCAGTGGCGGCCTTCAGGCGGTCCAGCTGCTGAATCCCCTCTTCGTCCGCGATCGCGAGCAGCACGATGTCCCGGCCCTCTTCAGAACGTCCGATGGTGAACAGCCGCACCCGGGGTGAGCTCGCGGCCAGGGCGCGGCTGTATGCGTAGGCGGTTGAGGAGTCGATGAGCTCGCCGGGCGCGCCGGCAATTCTGTGCAGGAACGCCCGGGGCGACGGTACGGTGGAAGACGCCGGCAGGTACGAGACCCACGGCGACAGGAAGCGCGTTTCCGTCGTTGCCTGCGCGATCTCTTCGATCGAGCCCGCCTCCGGGGTGTCGGGAGCCACTGACTGCGCGCAAGCAATGCCCGCGGACAGCACGCTCGAAGTCAGGATGCCAAGCGACCTGGTGAGCACAGCCCCTCCTCGGTCATTGAACACTCGTAGTCGCATCAACTGTCTGAGACTGCCGGGAGAAACTCGAGCAGCGCCGCTACGATGGCCTCGGGCGCGTCCTCCTGGACCAGATGCCCCGCGTGCGCGATCGCACGAAACCGGGCAGCGGGAATGGCTCGCTGCAGCTGCCGGCCGCGCTCTAT
>VBNY01000197.1 GCA_005877705.1 Gammaproteobacteria bacterium | reverse complement strand
TTGGCGCCAGAGCGGTCGGCGGTAGTGACCGGACGCACGGCCAAACACTGGCGCCACACGGACGGCTTGGTCGCTCGTCCTGCGGCACTGCCATCTGCGGCGTTGTACATAGGCTCTTTCACGGTGCTCGAGCCGCCCGGATGCCTGCCCGAATAATGATCATGGCGCGCACCAGTCTCTCATACACTGCGCAAGATTGGGCCTGTGCTAGCATTGCCTGCCCCGGCGGCGCACGACATGCCGCCGGTGAACTCCTTAGGAGAAAAGCGCAATGTCCACGGCTGTACCCCTGAAGGTGACCCCGCCCGCGCAGGGGGCGAAGATCATCATTCGTGACGGCAAGCTGATCGTGCCGGACAATCCCATCATTCCGTTCATCGAGGGCGACGGCACCGGTCCGGATATCTGGCGCGCCAGCGTGCGCGTCATGGACGCCGCGGTTCAAAAGACCTACGGCGGCAGGCGCAAGATCCACTGGATGGAAGTCTACGCCGGCGAGAAGTCCAACAAGCTGTTCAATACGTGGCTGCCGGACGAGACCGTGGCGGCCTGCCGCGAGTACCTCGTATCCATCAAGGGACCGCTCACGACTCCGGTCGGCGGGGGCATCCGCTCGCTCAACGTGGCTCTGCGGCAAATGCTGGATCTGTACGTGTGCCTGCGGCCGGTGCGCTGGTTCAAGGGTGTCCCCTCCCCGGTGAAGCATCCCGAGAAAGTGGACATGGTGATCTTCCGCGAGAACACGGAAGACATCTATGCGGGCATCGAGTTCGAGGTCGGGTCGGAAGACAACCGCAAGTTCCTCGAGTTGTTCAAGCAAGCCTTCCCCAAGGCGTACGCGAAGATCCGCTTCCCCGACAGCTCGGGCATCGGCATCAAGCCGGTATCGAAACAGGGCTCCGAGCGCCTCATCCGCTCCGCGTTCCAGTACGCGGTGGCCAACAAGCGCAAGAGCGTGACGCTGGTCCACAAGGGCAACATCCAGAAGTTCACCGAAGGAGCGTTCCGGAACTGGGGCTATCAGCTCGCGGAGCGCGAGTTCAGCGCGCAGCTCTACACATGGGAGCAGTGGGAGCGCACCAAGGCGGCCCGCGGCGAACAGCAAGCCAACGCCGAGATGGACGCCGCGAAGCAAGCAGGCAAGGTGATCGTGAAGGATGCCATCGCCGACATCACGCTGCAGCAGGTGCAGACTCGCCCGGACGAGTTCGACGTCATCGCGACGCTCAATCTCAACGGCGATTACCTGTCCGATGCGCTCGCCGCCCAAGTGGGCGGCATCGGCATCGCACCGGGCGGTAACATCAACTACGTGACCGGTCATGCGGTGTTCGAAGCCACGCATGGCACCGCACCGAAGTACGCGAACCTCGACAAGGTCAACCCCGGCTCGGTGCTGCTGTCCGGCCAAATGATGTTGCGCTACATGGGTTGGGTCGAGGCCGCTGATGCGCTCGTGCGCGCCATGGACAAGACGATCGCACAGAAGATCGTGACGTACGACTTCGCCCGCCTCATGGAAGGCGCGCAAGAAGTGTCGACCAGCGCGTTCGGCGACGCCTTGATCCGTAACCTGTGACGCAAGCGGACGGTGCGGCGACATGGCCGGTTACTCGGGCCGGCAGGAGCGCGCTGTCCCGCCGCCGTGCGGCCGGTTCGTGAAGACACAAGCGAGCGCAATGACGATCCTCGACTGGGCGCGCAAGGTGCAGGCAATCGCACAGACCGGCCTGGCGTTCTCCAAGGATCCGTTCGATCGCGAGCGCTACGCGCAACTGCAGGAGCTTGTCGCCTCGATCCTTTCCACTGAGCTACACATCCCGGTGGGCACGGCCAGGTCGTTCTGGGAGCAGGAGGAAGGCTACGCGACCCCCAAAGTGGACGTGCGCGGGGGTGTATTCGTCGGCGATAGAGTTCTTCTCGTGCGTGAACGCGCGGACGGCAAATGGACGCTTCCGGGCGGCTGGGTCGATGTGAACGATGCGCCGTCCGATGCGGTCGTGCGTGAGATTTACGAGGAATCAGGTTACCGCGCCAAGGCCGTGAAGCTGGCGGCATTGTTCGACAAGAACCGGCACGCTCACCCGCCGGGCATCCACCATATTTATAAGCTCTTCTTTCTGTGTGAGCTCACGGGCGGCGCTGCGGCGCTCAGCAACGAAACCGACGGCGTGGACTTCTTCCCGGTAGGCTCGCTGCCCGATCTTTCTACCGGACGCGTGATCCGCCCGCAGATCGAGCGGTTGTACGAGCATCAGCTCCACAGGCATCTGCCGACCGACTTCGACTAGCCGCGCGCGCCGCAAGAAGAGCGACGACATGTCCGCCACCGAAGCCGGTCCCGCATCCGAGGCGGCGCGCAGTTGCGCGAGCAGCATCGCGGACGCCTTTGTGCGCTACAACGCGGAGTTTCGCGCGATCACTCGCCGTGCCCCCGTACGCTTCGACGAGCGCGACTGGAAGGGAAGCCAGCGGGACGCCGTCGAGCGTATCGAGCTCTACGACCGCTTTGTCAACCAGACCGTCGCGGACGTGCAGATGCTTCTAGGCGAGCACACCCTGGGCCGCGCTCTTTGGATGCGCATACGCCACGAGTTTGCTCAGCACATACTGGATCTGCCGGACACGGAGTTCACCAAGACCTTCTTCAGCTCCGTCACGCGCCGCTTGTTCGGCACAGTGGGCGTGGCGCCGGAGATCGAGTTCGTTGCCACGGATCTCGATCCGCTCGCGAACATCACCTCGGCAGTCGGTACCAACACCTACCTCAATCACGGGTCGCTGGCGTTGCTGTTTGAGGATCTGCTCGGCGACGTGCGCTTCCGTTCGCCCTGGAAAGACCTCGACAAGAGCATCTCGCATGTGACGACCGAAGTCAGCACTCACCTCCACAGCCTTGGGGAGAGACGCATCGTTGAACGGGTCGAGGTCATCAGGCCGGTGTTCTACCAGGTGGCCCGGGCTTACGTCGTCGGTCGGATCGTCGGACGCGAGCTTCTCGTTCCGCTCGTGATCGCGCTGAAGAACACTGATGGTGGCATTCTCGTCGACGCGGTCATGCTGTCCGAGGGGGACGTGAGCATCGTGTTCAGCTTCACGCGCTCGTACTTCCACGTGGACCTTGACCGCGTGGCCGAGGTCGTGGTGTTTCTGAAGTCGATACTGCCACGCAAGCCGGTGAGTGAGCTGTTCACCGTGCTTGGCCGCGCAAAGCAGGGCAAGACCGAGCGCTATCGCGAGCTGATGCGGCACCTGGAGCATACGCACGACCAATTCGCGCACGCTCCCGGTGAGCGGGGCCTGGTAATGGTGTGCTTCACCTTGCCCTCCTTCGACGTGGTCTTCAAGGTCATCCGCGACCGCTTTCCCTATCCGAAGAGCGTTCTACGCGAAGAGGTGATGGCGAAGTATCAGCTCGTGTTCAAACACGACCGCGCCGGCCGCCTGGTCGACGCTCAGGAATTCAGACGTTTGCGCTTCCCGACGGCACGGTTCGCGCCCGAGCTGCTGGAGGAGCTGCTACGCGAAGCGACAGTCAGTGTGCATGAGGACGGCGGCAACCTCATCTTCGACCACATGTACGTTGAGCGCCGCATGACGCCCCTCAACTTGTACCTGCGCACGGTTGACGGACCCGCGGCCGAACGCGTCGTGCTTGACTACGGCCAATGCATCCGTGACCTGGCTTACACCAATATCTTTGCCGGCGACCTGCTGTTGAAGAATTTCGGGGTCACGCGCCATGGGCGTGTGATCTTCTACGACTACGACGAGCTGTGTCAGGTCACCGATTGCAACTTCCGCGACCTGCCGCAGCCCACCAACCCCGAAGATGAAATGCGCGGAGAGCCGTGGTTCTATGTCGGGGAGAACGATGTCTTTCCGGAGACCTTCATACACTTCCTGGCCTTCAGTGATTCGCAACGTGCCGCGCTGCTGCGAGTGCATGGCGAGGTTCTGACCGCGGCCTTCTGGCGCGGCGTGCAGCAGCGGTTATCCGAAGGAGAGGTTCTGGAGGTGCTGCCGTACCATCCGCACCGCGTGCGGGTGGCCAGCAGCGCGTAAAGAAAGCCGCCCTGATCGCCCGCCGCGCGTAAGATTCGGACGTCATGAACCGCTTGCTGGTCATCCTCGGCAGCCTCTTGATCCTGGCCGGCCTGGCCTGGCCGGTCCTGAGGCGCGTGCCGCTGTTTCGGCTGCCCGGCGATATCGTCATCGACCGGCCGGGTTTCAAGTTTTTCTTCCCGCTCACCACCATGCTGCTCGTGAGCGCGGCCCTCTCTCTGCTCGCATGGCTGTTGCGCCGCTGGTGAGTCCGCCGGCAGCGTGCGCTATTGCGCGGCCGCGAGCGCCTGGTTCACATCCTCCACGAGGTCGTCCGGGTCTTCCAGCCCGATCGACAACCGCACCGTGCCGTCGGTGATCGCGGAAATCCTCTGTTGGTCCGGTGTCAGGTCCCGCCCGCGCATCATCTGCGGGGCGAGCACCAGCGACTCCGTCGATCCGAGGCTCGCGGCCAGGGCGAACAATCGCAGCGCCTCCACGAAGTGCGCGCCCGCTTGCAAGCCGCCCTTCAGGTCAAAGCTGACAATGGTGCCGAATTCCCGCATCTGCGCCCGGGCGAGCGCATGCTGCGGGTGCGTGGCCAAACCCGGATAGTGCACGCGTGCGACGGCCGGATGAGGCGCAAGCAGTTCCGCGATCCGCTGCGCACTCGCACACTGCGCCTGATAACGAACGAAGTAGGTTTTCAGACCCCGCAGAATGAGGAACGCGGCATGCGGATCCAGTGTGCCGCCCAACGTGCCGAAGTCGGTGCGCAGCCCGCGAATGAGGTCGCCGCCGCCGATCACGGCTCCGCCCATGACATCACCGGCGCCGGAGGCATACTTGGTCAGGCTATGCACGAACACATCGATGTCGTACTCGCCGTGCTGATGGAATCCAGCGAACGTGTTATCCATGACGGTGAGAGCGCCCGCCGCGCGCGCGACCCGGGTGAGCGCGCCGATGTCGGCAATCTTGGTCACCGGATTCGTGGGGCTCTCGAAGAACACGAGCCGCGTTGGAACCGCGGCGAGCGCACGCTCGACGCCCGCGATGTCCTCGATCGACAGCATCGTATGAGTCACCCCGAACCTGCCGAGCAGACGGCGGATGACATAGCGCGTGGGGTTGTAGGTCTCGACGAAGCACACGATGTGATCGCCCTGCTTGGTGAGCGCCAGCAGCGTCTGCGAGATCGCCCCGACGCCGGAGGCCGCGACGAGACATTCCTCCCGCCCCTGCAGCTCGGCCAGCAGCAGCTCCAGCTGACGGGTGGTGGGGTTGGAAGCGCGCGTGTAGAAGAAGCCGGGGCGCTCGCCGCGCAGGTAACGCTCCGTGTCCTCGAGAGTGTCGAAGTGGAACTTGACGGTCTGATAGATCGGCGCCACCAGCGCGTGATTGTCCGGCGGCAACTCGACCGCAGGTGGATGATTGACGCGTGTGGGTTTCTTCATAGTCGTGCGGCAAAGGCGTTGAGTCTGGCGGCAGCCTCATCGAGCGTCGCGTCACGCTTGGCGATGCACAGCCGCACAACGGGAAGCGACGGCGGCGTGGCGTAGAACGGCGACAGGGGAATCGTCGCGACGCCTGCCTCCGTGAGCAGCCGCTCGGCGAAGCCGACGTCGTCCGGAGGGAAGAATTCACTGAAGTCGAGCAGCTGGAAATAGGTACCCTGCGCCGGCGGAAGCAGAAATCCGCTGCCGGCGAGCGCGGCGCGCAGCCGATCGCGCTTCGCCTGGAAAAAGGCCGACAATCCGCGCCACGAGTCCGGCTTTTCCGCCAGGTATGCCGCGATGGCGTGTTGCAAGGGGTGCGCGATACTGAAGGTGTTGAACTGGTGCACCTTGCGTAGCTCACGTGTGAGCACGGGCGGTGCCACGCAATAGCCGATACGCAACCCGGTGGCGTGCATCGTCTTGCCGAACGAGAACACGGCGAAGCTCTTCCCGGCTAACTCGGGATGCGTCAGCACGGACGCATGCGTGCGGCCGTCATACACGACGTGCTCGTAGACTTCGTCCGACAGCACGAGAATGTCCCGGTCGCGAATCGCTTCCGCCAGTACGTTCAAATCCTCGGCTGCGGCGGCCGTGCAGGCAGGATTGTGCGGGCTGTTGAACAGCACGAGCCGCGTGCGCTCGCTGATAGCCGCCCGCACACGGTCCCAGTCATACCGAAATCCCGGAGGCATGAGCGGCACACGGATGCAGCGGCCGCCAGCGAGCCGTACCGCCGGCTCGTAGGAATCGTAGGCAGGATCGAACGCAATCGCCTCGTCGCCCACGCCGACGACCGCCTGAACCGCGGAGTAGATCGCCTCCGTGGCTCCCACCGTGACGGTGATCTGAGATTCCGCGTCGACCGTCAGGCCGTAGCTCATCGCGAGCTTGGCGGCTATGCGCTCGCGCAGCGGGCCCAACCCTTCCATCGGAGCATACTGGTTGTGCCCCTGGGTCATGGCGGCCGCGACGAGTTCCGTGAGCCGTGGGTCGATGTCGTAGTCAGGAAAGCCTTGCCCGAGATTGAGCGCCTTGAGCTCGCGGGCGCGCCGGGACATAACGGTGAAGATCGTCGTGCCGACGTCGGGGAGTTTGCTCCGCAGGAAGGTCTGCATGGCCTCACTCTGTCTAGCGAGCCGCGCGAATGGCGGGGGGCCGCTCGGCCGCCGCGAGCGCCGCACCGATCACGCCGGCCTGGCCGGCGAACTGGGCCGGACGGATCTTTGCCGCGGAGCGCAACAGCGGGGCGAAATCGGTGAACCGCTGGCTAATGGCGCCCCCGAGAATGAACACGTCAGGCCACAACATGGCGTACAGCCGTTCGAGGTACACGTTCACGCGCTCAATCCAGGCGGACCAGTCGAGGTTCTGGGCGGCCTTGACCTGCGCCGAGGCCCACTTCTCCGAGTCCATGCCGCGTATCTCCATATGCCCCAGCTCGGTGTTCGGAAATAGCCTGCCCTCGGTAAACAGCGCCGTGCCGATGCCGGTTCCGAAGGTGAGCATGACGACGGTCCCGAGCTGGCCGCGACCGGCGCCCCAGCGCACTTCAGCGACGCCGGCGGCGTCCGCGTCGTTGAGGAACTCGACCGGCCGGCCGAGCGTGCGCTCGATAAGAGCGGCCCCGTCCGTGCCGATCCAGGACGGATCGATGTTCGCGGCCGTATGCACCCTGCCGCGCTTGACGACGGTCGGAAAAGCAACACCGACCCGCGCGGCCGCCTGCGGCAGCCGCGCGACCAGTCCCGCGATGACGGGCATCAGGCCGTCAGGCGTCGCGGGCTGCGGTGTCGTTGCGGATATCAACTCGCCGACGAGCTGCCCCCCGTCCACGTCCACGAGGGCGGCCTTGACCGACGATCCCCCTACATCGATTCCCAGCACTTCGTGCGTCATGATTGCAGCGGCTCACTTAAGTTGGCGGCGGCCGCGAGCTGCAGGTCGCGCTCGCGTCGCCGCTGTTGATAACGCATCCACACCGTGGCGATCGCGATCCCGGTCGCCACGATCAGCACCATGATGGTAGCAAGCGCGTTGACGTCCGGTGTCACGCCGAAGCGCACCTTCGAAAAGATGACCATGGGCAGCGTGCTGGAACCCGGGCCCGCAACGAACTGCGTGATCACCAGATCATCCCAGGACAGCGTGAAGGCCAGCAACCACCCGGAACCGATGGCCGGCAGGATCAGCGGCAAGGTGATGCGCAGGAACACCTGCAGCGGGCGCGCGCCCAGGTCCATCGCTGCCTCTTCCAGGGACTCATCGAAGCCCGCCAGGCGCGACTGCACCACCACGGTCACGTAGGCCATGCAAAAGGTGATGTGCGCGAGTGTGATGGTGACCGCACCCACCCCTTTCGGCCAGCCGATCAGCTGTTCCGTGGCCACGAACAGCAGCAGAAGCGATAAGCCGGTGATGACCTCGGGCATGACGATCGGCGCGGCCGTCATCCCCGCGAGCAGCAGGCGGCCGCGGAAAGCGCCGAAGCGCGCCAGCGCCATGCCGGCGAGCGTGCCCAGCACGACCGCGCCGCTGGCGGAGATCAGCGCAATACGGATGGACAGCCAGGCTGCACCCAGGATCTGCCCGTTGCTCAGCAGCGCGGCATACCACTTGAGCGTGGGAGAATGCGCCGCGTCCCATACGGTGACCAGGCGCGAGTTGTTGAACGAGAACACCATCATCGACAGGATCGGCACGTACAGGAACACCAGCCCCAGGACCAGGGCGAGGCGCGCAAACAGGCCGCGGGACTTCATTTGACCGCCTCCAGCTGGCGCCGCTCGAGGCGCTGAAACAGCATGATCGGCATGACGAGCAGCAGCAGGATCAGGATCGCCACCGCGCTCGCCACCGGCCAGTCGCGGTTCTCGAAGAACTCATCCGACAGCACCCGCCCGATCATCAGCTGGTCGGTGCGGCCCAGCAGTGTCGGTATGATGTACTCGCCCACCGCCGGGATGAACACGAGCAACGAGCCCGCGAGGATGCCCGCGAAGGATTGGGGCAAGGTGATCCTGAGGAAGGCGCGCAACGGCCGCGCTCCCAGGTCCGCCGCCGCCTCCAGCAGCGCCATATCGTGTTTCTCGAGGTTGGCGTACAGCGGCAGGATCATGAATGGCAGGTACGAGTACACGATGCCGATGTAGACCGCGAAGTCGGTCTGCAGGAGCGCCACCGGGTGGTGGATCACGCCCAGGTACATGAGCGCGTTGTTGATCACGCCGGTGTTCTTCAGCAGTCCGATCCAGGCATACACGCGCAGCAGGAACGAGGTCCAGAACGGCAACACCACCAGCATCAGCAGCACCGGCCGCGACGCGGCGCCCGAGCGCGCGATCGCATAGGCCATCGGGTAACCGATGCACAGACAACACAGCGTCGAAACGGCCGCCACTTTCAGCGAGTACAGGTAAGAGCTGATGTACAGCGGGTCGGTGAACAGGAACGAGTACGCCGACCCGTACAGTTCCAGAGATGGCGCACCGTGCCGCCAGGAGATGAGCGGCGTATACGGCGGTATCGCCAGGCGCACCTCGGAGAAGGAGATCCGGAAGACGATGATGAACGGGATCAGGAACAGCAGCAGCAGCCACAGGATCGGAACCCCCGCGACCAGCCGCCGGCCGGCGGCCTGAGTCAGGCGCGCCAACCGTCCCCCTACTCCGTCAACACCACGGCACTCGAGCCATGCCAGGAAAGCCAGACGCTCTCCTGGCGCGCGATCGGGCGCTCGGCGCCGCGCGTGGTGTTCGGCAACGTCACGCGCATCACCTTCCCGGATTCGATCTGCACCAGGTAGATGGACAGGTCTCCCATGTAGGCGATTTCGCGCACCGTGCCGCGCACCGCATTGTCGGCCCCTGCGGCCTGCGCGGGCGGCTGGCGGCTGATGTTGATTTTCTCCGGCCGGATCGCCGTCCATACGGTGGCGCCGCGCGTGCAGCTCACGGCGCGTTGCACGCGCAGCGCGCAGGCGAGCTCACCGCACTCGATGCGCACACCATCGGGTTCGGCCTCGCTCACGCGGCCTTCGAACATGTTGACCGAGCCGATGAAATCGGCCACGAAGCGCGTCGCGGGCGATTCGTAGATGTCGCAAGGGCTGCCGACCTGCGCGATCCGGCCGTGGTTCATGACCCCCAGCCGTTGACCCAGGGTCATCGCCTCCTCCTGGTCGTGCGTGACCACGATGAACGTGACGCCCAGGCGTTGCTGGATGTTGATGAGCTCGAACTGCGTGTGCTCGCGCAGTTTCTTGTCGAGGGCGGCGAGCGGCTCATCGAGCAGCAGCAGCTTGGGGCGCTTCACCAGCGCGCGCGCCAACGCCACGCGCTGACGCTGGCCGCCCGAGAGCTGGTGCGGCTTGCGCGCCCCGAAGCCGCCCATTTTCACGATGTCGAGCATCTCACTCTTCTCGACATTCATGTGCGGGAACAACGCATAGGACTGGAACATCATGTTGACCGGGCGCTCGTATGGCGGGATGGCGCTCATATCCGCGCCCTCGATATGGATCGTGCCGGCGGTCGGCGATTCGAACCCGGCCAGCGTCCGCAGCAGCGTCGTCTTGCCCGATCCGGACCCGCCCAGGAGACAAAAGATCTCGCCGCGGCGGATGTCGAGCGACACGTTATCGAGCGCCACGAAATCGCCAAATTTCTTGGTCAGGTTCGCGATCCGCACGTAAGCGGAGGCGGGATCGGCCGCAGCCGTTGTGGTCGGGGCGTTCATCTTCAGGATGGCACTCACGTCAGGAATCGAAATCTACTTGCCGGTCTTGAAGCGCGTCCACATGCGTGTCAGCAGCCGCTGGTATTGCGGCGGCCGGGCGCGCTCGGGAGTCAGGCGCGCCCGCACTGCGGGTGGCGGATAGACGCCCGGATCGCTCCGCACCGCCGCATCGAGCGGTTGGATGGAGGCGCTGACCGCGTTCGCGTACTTGATGAGATTGGAATTGCGCGCCGCAATTTCCGGGCGCAGCAGGTAATTGATGAACAGGTGGGCGTTGCGCACGTGCGGCGCGTCGGCGGGAATCGCCAGCACGTCGTAATTGCTGATCGCGCCCTCCTGCGGGATCGAATACGCCACATCGATGCCTTTGCCGGCATCCCGGGCGCGGTCGTGCGCCTGCTTGACGTCCCCCGACCAGCCCATCGCAAGACAGATGTCGCCGTTGGCGAGATTATCGATGTAGCGTGAGGAGTCGACGTAGCGCACGTACGGCCGCATCGCCTTCAGCGCCTGCTCCGCCGCTTTCAGATCCTCGGGCGAGTTGCTGTTCGGGTT
Organism: Gammaproteobacteria bacterium; assembly: GCA_005877705.1. Lineage (GTDB taxonomy): Bacteria > Pseudomonadota > Gammaproteobacteria > Steroidobacterales > Steroidobacteraceae > 13-2-20CM-66-19. Next base: position 12,174 of record VBNY01000197.1, on the reverse strand, counting down.
GCGGCCCAGGACGATCAGCACGGTGGCGACCACTTCGGACGGTGCATCGAGTATCTGTACGCCGCAGTCCTGGAATCGCGACACGATCGCCGGATCGAACAGCATGCGCCAGCTGTCCACGGGCGCATCCGCCAAGCGCGCGTGGATGTCCGCGGTGTTGTAACCCACCCCGGAGGTGATCCACATGTAGTCCACGCTGTACTGGTTGCCCGGGTCGTAGCGCGCCGCTGCGCGGGCGACTTCCGGGTCGACGTTCTTGAGATTCGGCAGCAGCGACTTGTCGAGCTTCCGATAAATATCCGCCTGCAGCTGGCGCTCGAAGAAGGCGCCGGAGGGCACCACGATGTCGTAGTTCGTGTGGCCGGTGAGGAGCTTCGTCTCGAGGATCTCGTTCGAGTCGAAGACATCGTAGTTGACGTGGATACCGTATTCCCTGCTGAAATCGGCCACCACCGCAGGCTGGATGTAGTCGGACCAGTTGTAGACGTTGAGCACCCTTTCGGAGACCGCTGCGGAGGCCCCATGTGCAGTCGGGTCCGAGCAACCCGCGCAGGCGGCAAGCAGCACGCCCACGGCGGCGCTGAGGTGCAAGCATCGAGGAGCGCTGATCACGGCCTCTTCTTATATTACAGCGTGTGAGCCCTGAGAAGGCGCGCCCGCGCGTGTCGGCGGCGCGGCCGCCCGGCTACACGTTCAGCAGCAGGTGCTCCCGCTCCCAGGAGCTGATCACCTGCAGGAACACCTCGTACTCCGCCTCTTTCACGATCGTGAACGCCGATACGAACGCATCGCTGAGCAGCTTCACCAGCGGCTCGCTCGCCCGCAGCGCCCGCAGCGCCTCGTCCAGTGAGCGCGGCAGACCGAAGGGCAGGTCGTGCGCGCTGCCCGTGATCGGGTCGCTCGGCTGCAGACCCTCGACCATTCCGAGGTACCCGCAGGCCAGGGAGGCGGCGATCGCGATGTAGGGGTTGGCGTCCGCTCCGCCCACGCGGTTCTCCACACGCCGGGCTTGGGCATCCGACATGGGCACACGCAGGCCCGCCGTGCGGTTGTCGTATCCCCAATGGACGTTGATCGGCGAGGACTGGTAGCGGGTCAGGCGCCGATAGGAATTCACGTTTGCGCAGAACAGCGCCATGGCCGCAGGCATGTATTTCTGCAAGCCGCCGATGTGGGAAAAGAACAGCTGCGAAGGCGTGCCGTCGGGGTTGCTGAAAATATTCTTGCGCGTCTTGATGTCGACGACGCTCTGGTGGATGTGCATGGCGCTGCCCGGCTCCTTGGCGTGGGGCTTCGCCATGAACGTGGCGTACATCTTGTGGCGCAGCGCCGCCTCGCGCGCCGTGCGCTTGAAGAGGAATGCCTGGTCGGCCAGATCGAGCGGATAGCCGTGGATCAGATTGATCTCCATCTGCGCCGGCCCATCCTCGTGAATCAGCGTGTCGATCTCGATCTCCTGGTCCTCGCAGAACTGGTAGACGTCATCGAACAGCGGGTCAAACTCGTTGACCGCGGCGATGCTGTAGGACTGGCGGCCGGGCTCGGCGCGGCCCGAGCGGCCCACCGGCGGCTTGAGCGGATAGTCCGCGTCCTTGTTCTGCTCGACCAGATAGAACTCGAGCTCCGGCGCAACCACCGGCTCCCAGCCCCGCTGCGCATACAGCTCGAGGACATTGCGCAGCACGTGCCGCGGCGCCATCGACACGCGCCGGCCGTCTGAATAGAAGCAGTCGTGGATGACCTGTGCGGTCGGTTCCGCGGCCCAGGGCACCCGGCGGACGGTCTTCGGGTCCGCCCTGAGCACGATATCGATCTCCGCCGGGCTCATCGCCTCACCGGTGTCCGGCGGATAGTCACCGGTCACCGTCTGCAGGAACACACTTTCGGGCAGCCGCATGCCGCCGTCTTCCGCGAACTTCTGGGCGGGCATGATCTTGCCGCGCGCGATGCCGGCCATGTCCGGGATGATGGCCTCGACCTCGGAGATGCCGTGGTCGCGCAAAAACTGCCGGATCTCGCTCACCATAACAGTACCCTTCTGCCCGATCTCGCTCACCATAACAGTGCCCTTCACTTCGCCTGCCCACGCTCGCGGCTCGCCGCGCCGAAGGCCGCAAACAGCGCACGCGAAAACGGGTTGCTCATCACCTTCCACTCGGGATGCCATTGAACGGCTATGGCAAAGCGCTGTGCGTTCTGCACCCGGAACGCCTCGATCACGCCATCCGGCGCGCGCGCCTCGACGGCGAGGTCCCGCCCGAGCCGCTCGATCCCCTGCCAGTGGAGCGAGTTGACGCGTATGCGCTCGGTGCCGACCAGGCTGAGCAGCAAACCCCCGGGCTCCAGTGTCACCTCGTGCGCGGGGCCGTACTGCACCTCCAGCGGCTGCGTCGTATCGTCGCGGTGATCGAGGTGGCCGGGCACCTCGTGCAGCTTCTGGTGCAGGGTGCCGCCGAAGGCGACGTTCATCTCCTGGAAGCCGCGGCAGATCCCGAAGACCGGCACGCCCACCTGCACTGCCTTGCGGATGAGCGGTAGCGTCGTGGCATCGCGCGCGGGATCGTGCAAGGTGCCCGGGTCGCTCGGCGGGCCTTGATAGTGCTGGGGCTCGACGTTCGAGGCGCTGCCGGTGAACAGAAGCCCGTCGAGCTGCTGCAGCAGCTCGTCGAGGCCAAGCTCGTCCGCGAGCGCCGGGATCAATAGCGGAAGGGCGTCGGCCGCCTCCAGCACGGCGCGGGCGTACTTCTCGCCGACAGCGTGAAATGGATGCAAGCCGATCATGCGGCGATCGGCGGGAATTCCAATCAGTGGACGGGTGAGCGCCATGAAGGCTTTCGTGCGCAGTGTCTATTATATTAAACAGACCCTGCTGGCGAGTTCTCCGGACCGGTGGGTATTAGAGCACAGCTCGCAGGCCGGAATCTGCCTGTTGCGTCGCGGGGCGGAACGACAGTAATGGCCGCAGGATGGCCATCTCCGGGGTGATCCGATGTCGCGGGATTTGCCGCGCCGGTGGGCTGCTCGTTATGCTGCCGTCGGCGCGCTGCCAGGCAGCGGCGTCTAAATATCCTAAACACACGGACCCCTTCGGTCATGGGCAGCCTCGCGCACATCGATTCCTATTACGCCGCTTCCGCGCACCCTGCCCCGGATCGCCCGGCGCTCGCGGGGTCAATCAGCTGCGACGTGTGCGTCGTGGGCGGGGGAATCGCGGGCTGCTCGGCGGCGCTGCATCTGGCCGAGCGGGGCTACGACGTCGTGCTGCTCGAGGAGCAACGGATCGGCTGGGGATCCTCGGGCCGCAGCGGAGCGCAGGCGATCCATGGTGTGGCGGCGGGCCAGGCGAAACTCGAGCGCCTCATCGGGCCGACGGCGGCGCGAGCCGTTTGGGAGGTCTCGGTCGAGGGCCTGGCGCTCATGCGGGAGCTGATCGCCCGGCATCACATTGACTGCGATTGGGCCGCAGGCTACATGCTGGCGGCGGTGAAGCCTCGCCATGAACGCGAGCTGCAGGTCGAGCTCGAGCAGCTGCGCACCAAATATGGTTACCACAGCGTGCGTTACATGCCCCGCCAGGAGGTGTGCGCGACGCTCGCGACGCAGCGCTACACGGCCGCGTTATATGACTCGAACAGCGGCCACCTGCACCCGCTCAATTACACCCTTGGGCTGGCTGCCGCGGCCGAAACTCGCGGCATGCGACTCTTCCAGGGCACGCGGGCGGTGAGCTTCACTCAGGCGGGCCCCCGAGTGCGGGTGCTGACCGCTCAGGGCGAGGTGCATGCGCGGTATCTCGTGCTGTGCGGCAACGTCTATATGGGCGACACCGCGCCAGCGCTAGCCTCCAAGATCATGGCGGTCGCGACCTACATCATCGCTACAGAGCCGCTCGCTGCAGAGCGCGCTCGCACGCTGATCGCCAACAACGCGGCCGTGAGCGACATGAACTGGGTGCTGGACTACTTCCGGCTGTCGGCCGATCACCGTCTGTTGTTCGGCGGCCGCGTGAACTACTCCGGGCTCACATCCTTCGACGCGCCGGGCGCGACACGCGACCGGATGCTCAGAGTATTCCCGCAGCTCGCACCGGCGCGAACCGACTACTCCTGGGGCGGTCACGTCGACATCACCCTGAACCGCGCCCCGCACTTCGGGCGGCTCGCCGCGAACGTGTATTTCCTGCAGGGGTTCTCCGGCCACGGCATCGCGCTCACTGGCATTGCCGGCAAGCTGGTCGCGCAAGCCATCGCGGGCACTGCGGAACGCTTCGACGTGTTCGCGAAGATCCGGCATCGACTCAAGGACCTGGTCTGAGGCTCCAGCAGCAACTCGGCAATCTGCACTGCATTGAGCGCCGCGCCCTTGAGCAGCTGATCACCCGCGACAAACAGGGCGATCGAGCGTCCGCTCGGGTCGCTCAGGTCCTGGCGAATGCGGCCGACGAGGATCGGGTCCTGACCGGAGGCGTCCTTGGGCATGGGGAAGTAGTTCCGCTCGGGGTCATCCACGAGCTTCACTCCAGGGGCCGCCAGCACGATATCGCGCACCTGCGCCGGGGTGATGGGTCGCTCGCATTCGAAGTTGATCGCGACGCAGTGGGCCCGCAGCACGGGCACCCGCACGCAGGTCGCCGACACACGAATATCGGGATCGCCGAAGATCTTGTGCGTCTCACGAATGACCTTGGTTTCCTCGTCGTTGTAGCCGGTCGCCGGATCGATCTTGGAGTTGTGGCTGAAGAGATTGAACGCATAAGGATGCGGCAGGATCCGGTGTTCGTACGAGCGGCTCTCGAGATATGCCCGGGTCGACTCGCGCAGCTCCTCCATGGCGGCAGCACCGGCCCCCGAGGCGGCTTGATAGGTCGCCACGAGCATCCGTCGGATGCGGTTCAGGCGGTGGATCGGCCACAGCGGCGTAATGGAGATGATCGTCGAGCAGTTGGGGTTGGCGATGATCCCCTCGTGAAGGCGCACGGTGTCTGGATTGATCTCCGGCACGACCAGCGGAACGCCGGGATCCATTCTGAAGGCGGAGGAGTTGTCGACGACGACGGCTCCGTGGCGGACGGCAAGCGGAGCAAAGCGCTTGGACGTGCTTCCCCCCGCCGAGAACAGCGCGATATCGACCCCGCGGAAGCTGTCCTCCGTCAACTCATGGACGGTGTAGGCGCTGGCGCGAAAGGGGAGACTCTTGCCCGCCGAGCGCCTCGATGCGAACAGCCGCAGATCCGACAGCGGGAAGCGCCGCCGCTCCAGACACTGCAGCAACTCGACACCGACAGCGCCGGTGGCTCCGACGACCGCCACCACGGGGTTAGACGCAGGACGAGCAGACTGCATGCTGACTACTTTAGCCCAAACGATCTAGAGTTTCCCGCGGCTGGAGATCGCCGTCAGGATCCCCTGCAGAATCCGTGTCGGGCTCGGGGGACAGCCGGGAACCGCAACGTCCACCGGGATGACATTCGATACGGGGCCGCGGGTCGCGTAGCTCTCCCCGAAGATCCCGCCCGTGCAGCCGCAATCCCCCACGGCGACCACGAGCTTCGGATCGGGCGTCGCCTCGTACGTGCGCCGCAGGGCCGTCTCCATGTTCCTGGAGACCGGGCCCGTGACGAGCAGCAGATCCGCGTGACGCGGGCTCGCCACGAAACGGATACCCAACCCTTCCATGTTGTAGAGGGGGTTGTTGAGGGCCTGGATCTCGAGCTCGCACCCGTTGCAGGAGCCGGCGTCGACATGACGGATGCATAACGCCCGACCGAGCACCGCGCGGATCTTCTCGTCGAGCCGCTCGCGCACACGCAGCAGCGGATCGGGCGCCGGCGGGGGTTCCGAGATGATGCCGATCGAGCCGATCTTGCGCAGGGTCTTCAACATGGGGGTCAGACATCCGGGCCGCTGTAGGAAAGATTGAACGATTTGTTGATGAGTGGGAAGTCCGGCACGATGTTGCCGATGACCGCGTGCTCGAGCGCCGGCCAATTCTGCCACGACGGATCGTGTGGGTGGCAGCGGTGGATCGAGCCGCCCGCTCCCGCCTCCAGCGCAAGGAACACCGGCCCGCGCCACCCTTCCACGAAGCCGACGCCGAAAGCCCCCGCCGCCGGAGCCGCGACGCTGCTGAGGTGCGGGCCGCCGGGGAGGCTCGCGAGAATACGCCCGACGAGGCGGCAGGACTCCTGCAGCTCATCGAACCGCACCGCCACCCGTGCAGCCACATCTCCCTCCGTCCTGACGACCTTGGCCGGCGCAAGCTCGCTGTAGGGCGCACACGGCAGATCGCAGCGCGCATCGAGTGCCTGGCCGCTCGCGCGTGCAACCAATCCCAACACCCCGAGCCGCACGGCCAGTTCCGGCGCAAGGCATCCGGCGCCTGCAAATCGGTCGCGAACGCCGGAGTGCTCGTCGTAGATGCGACGCAGCGCGTTCGCTTCCTGGGCAATCGCGCTGACGCGCTCCGTCAGGGCGTGCGCTGCCGGCGCTGACACGTCCACCTGCGTGCCCCCGGGAACCACGGCGTCCAACAGATACCGCTGCCCGAACGCCTCGTCCACCGCGCGCAACAAGTCTTCTTTCAACCTGGAGAATTGCACAAGCCCGAACGCGAAGCCCGCATCATTGCCGAGCGCGCCGAGATCGCCGAGATGATTGGCGATCCTCTCGAGCTCGAGAAACAGCGCTCGCAGCCATGCCGCGCGGGCGGGGATCAAGCACTCGCTCATGCCCTCCAACGCCTGGCAGTACGCCCACGAGAAAGCGACGGCCGAATCGCCCGAGACCCGCGCGGCGAGTCGGTGGCCTGCGAGGATCGGCAACTCCGTGAAGCGCCGCTCGATGCCCTTGTGGACATAGCCGAGGTGCTGCTCGAGGCGCAGCACCTTCTCGCCAACGACCGAGAATCGGAAGTGGCCAGGCTCGATCGTGCCCGCGTGCACCGGACCCACAGCGATCTCGTGAACGCCCTCGCCCTCGACGCGAACAAACTCATACGCAGCGTCGGCATTGGGCGGCTCGGCTACCGCAGCCGCGGTTGCTGCGGCCGGCAGCAGTGGGTGGGCGTCGGCCGGCCATGCCGAGTGACGCAACCACGGGCGCTGATCCGGATCGCTGGACCGAACCCCTGATAGATCGAACGCCGCCCGCTGCATGCGGGTGGCGGCCGGGAAAATCTCCGCCAGTCCGGCGTAGACGGCCCGCTCGCCGTGCGCGGGCGTCGCCAGCTCGAGAACGAGGACACCGGCCTCCGTGAGGAGTGCCGCATACACGGCGGCGGCGGCGGGATTGCTGGCGTCGACCGAAGCCCACAACGACAGCAGACGCCCTCCGGCCGCGGCCACGTCGCGCGCAGCTTGCAACCATTCCTCGGCAGTCACGCCCAGGCCGCGCACCGACGGTGCCCCCGTCACGCCATGTGCTCGGTCCCACCAGCGCCGCAGTGACATCTACCGCCCTCCGATCAGATGCGCGGCGGCGCGGTACCATTGCGCAAGGTAAGGCGGCACGTACAAGCCGAGAACCAGCACAATCGCCAGATGCGTGAACACCGGTAACAGCGCCGGGGCATGTGGGAGGCGCCGCGCGCTGGTCTCGCCGAAGACCATGGGTTGCACGCGGCCGAAGATTGCCGCGAACGCCACGCCGAGCGCGACCACCAGGATGGGCGTGGCCCACGGCTGCTGTTTCATCGCCGTGGTGAGGATCAGGAACTCGCTGGCGAACACGCCGAACGGGGGCATTCCCAGGATCGCGAGCGATCCCACCATCAGGCCCCAGCCGATCGTCGGCGAGAGGGTGATGAGCCCGCGGATGTCGTCCATCAGCTGTGATCCTGCCTTTTGCGCGGCGTGGCCCACGGTAAAAAAGATCGCCGACTTCGTCAACGAGTGCACGGTCATATGCAACAGGGCCGCGAAGTTCGCCACCGGTCCACCCATCCCGAAGGCGAAGGCGATGATCCCCATGTGCTCGATCGACGAGTAGGCGAACAGCCGCTTGATGTCCTGGCGGCGGTAGAGCATGAACGAGGCGAACACGACCGAAAGCAGGCCGAGCGACACCATGAGGGGACCGGGGGCGAGCGCGGCGGGGTTCGCCGACATGATCGATTTGAAGCGCAGCACCGCGAACAGCGCCACATTGAGCAGCAGGCCCGAGAGCACCGCGGAGATCGGCGTCGGACCCTCGGCGTGCGCGTCCGGCAGCCAGTTGTGCAAGGGCGCCAGGCCCACCTTCGTGCCGTATCCGACGAGCAGGAACACGAACGCGAGCGCCAGCACTGCCGGCTCGAGCTGCGTTTTGACCGCATCGAGATGAGTCCAGAGAAGGGCCGTGACGCCTTCCGCGCCCAGCACCTTCTCGGCGGCAAAATACAGCAGAATGGTTCCGAACAGTGCCTGCGCAATGCCGACGCCGCACAGGATGAAGTACTTCCAGCCAGCCTCGAGGCTCGCCGCGGTCCGGTAGAGCGTAACCAGCAGCACCGTGGAGAGCGTCGCGGCTTCCATCGCGACCCACAGCAGTCCCATGTTGTTCGTGGTCAGCGCCACGAGCATGGTCAGTGTAAAGAGCTGGTACATGCTGTGATAGAGGCGTAGCCGCCCGGCGGTTATGCGGCCGTGCTCCATCTCGACGCGCATGTACGGCCGCGCGAACAGCGAAGTCGTGAAGCCGACGAAGGCGGTGAGCGTGACCAGGAAGACGTTGAACGGATCGATGAAGAACTGCTCGCGTCCGAGTAGCAGGTTGCCGTGCCTGATGACACGCGCGGTGAGCGCGCATGCCGCCAGGAATGTGCCTGAGCCGAATACCGCGTTCAACTCCGGGGCGTAGCGGCGCGCGCCCAGAAATCCGAGCGTTACGGCACCGGCCGCGGGCATCCCGAGCAGCAACAGCAGCTCCATACGCCTAGTCGTGCTCCTTGAGCGATTCCAGATGATGCAGATCGAGGCTGTCGAACTGCTCGCGGATCTGGAAGAAAAACACACCGAGCACCAGCATCGCGACCAGCACGTCGAGGGCCACGCCAAGCTCCACGACCATCGGCATGCCATAGGTGGCGCTCATCGCGCCGAAGAACAGACCGTTCTCCATCGACAGAAAGCCGACGACCTGCGACATGGCCTTGCGCCGGGTGATCATCATCAGGAACGCGAGCAGGATGACGCTGACCGCAATCCCGATGGCGCTGCGCGTGGTCGTGCTGGCGAGTTGCGTGATCGGCTGCGCCAGACCGAAGGCAAACACGACGATGAGCAGCCCCATGAGCATCGTGCCGGAGATGTTGAGGAGCGGTTCCGTGTCCCAGTAGACCTCGAGCCGCCGGATCAGCCGATGCAGCAACCACGGCAAAAATGCCGCCTTGAGCGCCACGGTCAGCGCGGCAGAGAAATACAGGTGATGCTGGCCCGTACGCCACGCGAGGAGCAGAGTCGCCACGGCCAGCAGCCCGCCCTGCACGGCCAGCAGATTGACCAGCGTGACGACTCGCCGCTGCGACAGCATCGCAAAAGACAGCAGCAGCAGGAGCGCCGCGCATGCGTTGAGCAGCTGCAGGTCGAACGTGGTATGCGCCATCAGCTCACGCTCCCAACATCACGTGCACGAGCAGACCGAGAACCGCGAACAGGAAGGCGCTCGCGAGAAATTCCGGGGCGCGCATCACGCGCATCTTCGCCGACACCGTCTCGATGACGGCGAGGCCGGCGCCGGCGAGCGCCAGTTTCAGGGCCAGCGCCGGAATCGCAACCAGCAGGCCGAGCGGGCCGAGCTCGCCGGTGGCGACGCCCCACGGAACGAACAGCGCGAACCCGATGCAGGCGTAGTTGAACAGCTTGAGCGCCGCGCCCCATTCCATGAGAGCGAGATGGCGAGCCGAATACTCCAGCAGCATCGCCTCGTGGATCATCGTGAGCTCGAGATGTGTCGCCGGGTTATCCACCGGAATACGTGCGTTCTCGGCGAGCAGCACCAGCGTGAAGGCGATCGCCGAGAACGCGAGGCTGGGGTAGAGCCCCAAGGTCTGGGTAGCGAGGTGCTCCGAGATCGCCGGCAATGCCGTGGTCGCAGAGATCAGCGAGGCGACGAAAATGACCATCAGCAGCGCCGGCTCCGCGAGAAATCCCACCATCATCTCGCGGCGCGCGCCCAGGGTGCCGAACGCCGTGCCGACGTCCATGGCAGCAAGCGACACGAATACACGCGCCGTGGCGAATAGACCCACCAGTGCAATGGCATCCGCGGCGGCCACCAGCGGCAAGCGCGTGCCCATGGACGGAATGATGCCCGCAGCCACGACCATCGTGCCGAAAACAACATACGGCGCCGCGCGAAACAACGGGGAGGCGTTCTCCGCGATGACCGCGTCCTTGTGGAACAGCTTGCGGATGTTCCGGTAGGGCAGCCAGATGCTCGGGGCGCGGCGGTTCTGCAGCCAGGCGCGGCACTGATTGACCCAACCCAGGAAGATCGGTGCGGCCACGAGCGCCGCCACGATCTCCAGCACCTGAGTAACCAGCTCGGCAAGCCTCATAGCGCCAGCCCCAACAGCACCACCAGCGTCACGAAACTGTACAGCAGGTAGACGGCGATGCGACCCTGCTGCAGCAGGGCGACGATGTCTGCGAGCCGTTGCACGACCGTTGCCAGCGGCTCATACACGCCGCGCCAGATCCGGTCACCGATGATGATCCAGTAGCGCGGGGCGCGATCGAAGGGGCTGGGCACCTCGCGCTCTATCCAGAAGAACGATTGAAAGATGTTGCGGATCGGCTGGCCGAAGCCTTCGGCCGTGTCCTGCATGCGCGCATTCAGCCGGCCGTAGCCGCAGTCCCAGGCGGAACCGCGCCGTATGCGCTGGTGATAGAAGAGCCGTACCAGCAGCACCGTGAGCGCAATGACCACGGTAGTCGCCATGAGGAACACGAGTGGTCCGTAGGACACCCGTCCCGCCGGTACCGGGGCGAGCAGCCACCAGGGGGCGCCGCGTCCCGGGGACGCAAGTCCGACGAGCTGCTCGCTCACGGCACCGAGACCCGCGATCACCTGCACCGGAAACAGGCCCAGCAGCACGCAGCCGAGCGCGAGCCAGGCGAGCCCGATGCGCTCGAGCGGACCGCAGTCGTGCGCTTGAGCGAGCGAGGCCTCGCGCGGCTGACCCAGGAAGATGACTCCGAAGAACTTCACCATGACATAACCGGCCAGCGCGGCGCACAGCGCGACCAGCCCCGCGCCCATCGGGATCAGCATGTTGATGAAGCTGTGCGGGATCTGGTCGGCGAACAGGAAAGACTGCAGCAGCAGCCACTCCGAGACGAATCCGTTGAGCGGCGGCAGCCCGGCGATGGCGAGTGCACCCACGAGCGTGAGCCAGGCGACCCACGGCATGCGATGAATCAGCCCGCCCAGGCGCCCGAGGTTACGCTGGCCCGTCGCGTGCAGCACCGAGCCGGTGCCGAGAAACAGCAGGCTCTTCATCAACGCGTGATTCAGGCAGTGATACAGCGTCGCAATGAGAGCGAGCGCCGCGGGCAGCCGCATGCCGGCGCCCAAGAACACAATGGACAGGCCGAGCCCGGTGAATGCGAGCCCAATGTTCTCGATGGATGAATAGGCGAGCAGACGCTTCATGTCGGTCTGCACGGCGGCGAACACCACGCCGTAGAAGGCCGTGAACAGGCCCACGACCAGCGGCAGCAAGCCCCACCACCACGGCGGCTCTCCCAACAGGTCGAACGACACCCGCAGGACTCCGTAGACGGCCAGTTTGAGCATCACACCGCTCATGAGCGCCGACACCGGTGACGGCGCGGCAGGGTGCGCTTCCGGAAGCCATACGTGCAGCGGCACGAGGCCCGCTTTCGCGCCGAAGCCGAGCATCGCCAGCAGAAACGCGATCGCCGCCCAGCCCGGCTGCAGCCGCGCCTCGCGCATCGCGTCGAACGTGAACTGCCAGCTGCCGCCCTGCAGCACCCCGAAGCACAACAGGATGGCGATCGCGCCCATGTGGGCGATCAGCAAGTAGATGAATCCGGCGCTGCGGATCTCGGCAATGCGGTGTTGGGTCGTCACCAGGAAGTAGGACGAAATCGCCATGGATTCCCACGCGACCATGAAGCCGTAGGCATCGTCCGCGAGCAGCACGAACCCCATGCTCGCCACAAACAGGTGGTAC
>VBNY01000399.1:6183-7708 GCA_005877705.1 Gammaproteobacteria bacterium | reverse complement strand
GTACGAAGCCCCCCGGGGCTCCTACGCCCATGTGGCTCATTGGATCGGGTTTTGGAACGACGTCGAACTGCAGGCGTGAATGACCGGCTTACGCGCGGGTGCGGATCTGGAGCTCGCGCATCCTGTAGTCGACAATGAGCACATCGAGCAGTCCCAGCACATCCATTCCTATCATCAAGGTCGGCTCGCGCGTGAGCTTCCAGTGTTCGAACAGGAACATGTCGCCGAAGGTCACACTGCCGCCGCGGATCAGCAGGGCGCCGAAGGCGATCGGGGGCGTCGCGACATTCTCACCGCGCTGCTTGTCGAGCGTCACCCCGATGATGTCCTCCGGCGCCAGCTGGCGTTCGCGGTGCCGGAGCAATGCATCCCGCAGGGCGAGATTACCGATCGTTCGCTGAGCCCCGGTATCGATGATGGCCCGGGCGCGAATCGGGCCGACACGCACCTCCGTTGCCAGCAGGCCACCCAGGATGAGCTTCAGGGGAACGGTGGTGAATCCCGCCTGCGCGCGCTCCTGGTGGGAACGGGAAATGACCAGACGGTCGCGGCCGAAGTCGGCCAGGATGCGCTTGTCCAGCAGCGCCTCTCGGCCAAGGACTCCCTCGGCGCCGCCGAACACGTCGGCCACGATTGGCAGATCGGTCGCGAGGATCAGCAGCTCGCCGACCTCCATTCGCTCGACGTGGATCTTATGAACGACGGCCGAGCCGGTGAAGCCGCGCAGCAGCACCGTCTCTGAGGCCTGAGCGTCGATGCCGAGTCTGTCGGCGACGCGGGCGATGATGGCGGAATGGCTGGCGCCGGTATCGAGCACCAGTCGAAACGGCCCTTTGCCGTTGATCAAGACCGGCGCCCAAATTCGCCCGATGCGATCACGCAGCGTCGGAGCCACATACTGTGGCTCAGGAGCCTCAACGAGAACTTCCGCGGTCGCCTCCTCCGGGCGCTCGGCGGGCGAGGCTTGTGCGGGCGGCGGGAGTTCGGTTGCCGCCGCAAGTGATGGCCACAGCAGTATCCCGACCAGCGAACAGGCGAGTGCGAGCAGATACTGGCTGCGGATCACGCCAATCAGTAAAGCACGGCGCTGACGGAACCGCCAGTGCAAGCCGCCGGCCCAGCGGTGGCTGGCGTACCGCTGGCGCTGCGCTGCGACCGGACGTTGTGCCTGCAGCGCGTTCAGCTATTTGACAGTAATCGTTCCCACCATCTGCGGGTGAATCGAACAGACATATTTGTAGGTGCCCGCCTTGACGAACTTGAAGCTGAAGCTGTCGTTCTGATCGAGTGCACCCGAGCGAAACTGGTCGTCGACGCTCCTGACGGTGTGCGGCTCGGGATCGAGGTTCTTCCAGCTGACAGTGGCCCCGACAGGAACTGTCAGCGACAGCGGCGCGAAGCTGAAATCGTGAATCGAAATCGTGGGCTCTGGGGCTGACGGCGCTTGTGTCGCCGCCGGTGCGGCTGCGTGCGCGAAGCTCGCCACGATCATGACGGCACAGGCGTGCAGTGAGATTTGGCTCAT
>VBNY01000399.1:0-6176 GCA_005877705.1 Gammaproteobacteria bacterium | reverse complement strand
CGACAGGCTCGACGGTGGGCAAGTGTACTCCAGATTTGTGCACGGCAAGTTGGTAGGAATCAGGCGAGCGTGCTATCAGTCAGGGCCAACGTGCTCGGATGACGTTTGAGCGTCACGCTGCTCAACCCGAGCATCTTCTGCAGCTGCTCGGCGGGCACCTTGAGGGGACCAGGTGCCGGGCCATTGCCGGCGGTCGCCTGCGGGAAGGCGGTGGAGCGCGCCGTGTGAAAGGTGAGATTGCCCTCCACCTTCTGCACTATCTGGTGGATATGGCCGTTCAGCACCGTGACCGAGCCGAAGCGTCGCAGATAGCTCGTCATCTGGTCCGCATCCCCGGTGCCCCAACCCCATGGCTCGTAGATCGTCCACAGCGGCATGTGCGCGAAAACGACGATGGGGGTGCTCGCGGAGCGGCCCTTGAGATCGGCTTCGAGCCATTCGAGCTGCTGGGATCCGAGCGCGCCCAGCCCATTGGGTTTGAAATTCAACACGTTGATCAACCCCACGAAATGCACTCCGCGGGTGTCGAAGCTGTAGTAGCCGCGGTTCGCGGAAGCCTTTCCATAGCGATTGAAGTACTCGCTCGCGGAAGCATCGGCCATGTCGTGTTCGCCGGGCGTCGTGTGCAGCTCGGTAACCTTGAGCTGCGAGAGCAACTGCGCGGCGGTGTCGAACTCGGACGCCTTCGATAGATGAGTGATGTCCCCCGTGTGCACGATGAACGCGGGTTTCACGGGCATGCTATTCACCAGATCGATCGTCTGCTTGAGGGTGCCCGCCACGTCCGGATTGGCTTCCTTGTTGAAGCCGATATGCGTGTCGCTGATCTGCACGAACAGCGGGGCGTCGAGCATTGCGGATTTGCGGCCCTTGGTTGCCGCGAGTGCCAGATCGAGCGGGGCGAGCACGCCCCCGGCGAGGCTGAAAAGGGTGCCTGCGCCGCCAAAGGCGAGGCACTTCAGCACTCCACGGCGGGAAGCGGCGATCGAGTCGTCGGATGACATGGGATTCTCCTGAAGTGGTCTTCGCGGTTTACCAGACTCCCCGCACTGCCGGTTTATTCCCATGTCCGCTTGCGCGGTCGCGTATATTTGCGCCCGGCGATGCCAGCAATACCGACAATCGACAAACTGTGACGTGGCGGGGATGGATCGCTTTCGTGGCGCTGTGCGTGATCTGGGGCGTCCCCTACTTCTTCGTCAAGCTCGCGGTGGCGGAGATCCCGCCCGTCGGCGTCGCATGGGGCCGAATCGCGCTGGGCGCGGCAATACTGTTGCCCGTCGCATGGAAGCGTGGCGCGCTCCGCTCCGCCCGTTTGCACAAGCGCGCGATCTGCGCGTTTGCCTTCGCCGAGCTCGTCGTGCCGTTCTCCCTGATTGCCCTCGGCGAACGCTGGATCAGCTCGTCCCTGACGGGCATCCTGATCGCGACCTTGCCGCTGATTGTCGTCCTGCTGGCGCCGCTGTTCGGATTGAACGAGCCCCTCGGCGTCCGCCGTCTCGTGGGTCTGGTCGTTGGATTCATCGGCGTGGTGGTCCTGCTCGGAGTCGACACGGTAGGTGGACCGCTGGGGTGGGCAGGCGTCGCGTGCATACTCGTCTCGACGGTGGGATACGCAGTGGGGCCGCTGATCGTTCAGCGGCACCTCGCTGGGGTCGATGAACTGGGGGCGGTGGCAGCGAGCCTGGTTGTGGCCGCGGTAGCACTGCTGCCTGGCGCCGCGGTGGTGTGCACGGCTCTCGCGATGCTGCTCTATTTTTTTCTGATCGCGCACGCCGGCGCAGCGCGGGCGGCGGTCATCACATACATCAACCCAGCCGTCGCCGTCGTCCTTGGAGTCGGCGTGCTGCACGAGTCGCTTGGCACGGGCGCCGCGCTCGGGCTGGTGCTGATTCTGCTCGGCTCGTGGCTGGCAACTGGCCGCGCGCAAAGGCGATAGCGCGCGCTACCAGCGCCTTGCGCGTGCCGGTGTGATCCACCGTAAGCGCAGCCTCGATCGGTACCGCGCCGCCTCGAGTCGTTTTGAGTCGTAAAGAGACTACGCGACTTTTAGGCGGTGCTGTATTCTGTCGCGCCGGAGCGGCGGTGACTGAGCCCACGCTTGAACCGCGTGATCGATTGCACGCTCTGCCGGCACGTCTCGATAATGACTTGGTCTCTCTGATCGGAAATCCTGGAGGGTAGGTGGCCCCTACGAACGGTGACGGTCCCAGCCAACTGCCGCACTCGACCGGCACACAGGGCGCCGCTAAGAAGCGGCGCTTTCCGGGTGCCAAGATGGTGGCTGAGAAATGGTTCGCGTGGCGCGCCAGCCACGAAATGCTCGATTCGTACAACCGGGCGCGGGCCGAGCCACCCCTGGTCTCCGGCAAAGCCCTCTACGAGCGAGTCGTAGTGCAGCGGTCGGGCCTGGACGCGAAGGCCGCCCGCGGCATCCTGCTGCGTGCCGAGGAGAGCTTCTGTGACTGGCCCGCGGGACGCGAGCTGCGATTCCGCGATGTCGTGCTGTACGTTATCATCGATGAGTACTTGCGGTCCCACGTTGGCGACCTGGGCACGCAGACGAACATGGGAAAGATTGTTGGCCGGGTAATCCCCAAGGACCTGTGAGCGCGCGCGTCCCACCACACGTAGACCTGACGGAGCCCGTCAGCCAGGCGGATCACATTCGAGGTCCGTCTCACGCTCCTGTTACGATCATCGAATACGGTGATTTCGAGTGTCCGACCTGTGGGCAGGCAGCCGCCGCCGTGAAGTTGCTGCTCGAGCGCTTCACCGAGCGAGTTCGATTCGCCTATCGCCACTTTCCGCTCGAGGGGATTCATCCGAACGCGCTGCGCGCCGCCGAGGTGGCGGAATGCGCGGCAGCCCAGGGCAAGTTCTGGGAGATGCACGACACTCTGTTTGCGCATCAGGATCACCTCAAGCTCAAGCACCTGCACACCTACGCCGAGCAGTTGGGCCTCGACATGGCTCGCTTCACGGCCGAGATGGACGACGAGATCTATTTGCAGCGCGTGCGCGAGCACATCGAAGGGGCGCGCAGAAGCCATGTCAGCGCCACTCCGGCCTTCTTCGTGAATGGGGTCGTAGTCGATGTGTCATTCGGGCTGCGGTCGCTGTTTGACGCGACGGCGGCCGCGCTCGAGCGTCGCTGATACAACTCCCGCATCGCCGCGCCCGACGCGGGTATTTCACAACCAAGAATGCACACGATAATCGTTGTCGGCGCCGGGCTCGCACTGCTGTTGGCCTGCTTGCTGCTGGGCCACGCCTTCGGTGCCGGCATGCCGGGGCTCGTGACGGGTGCGAAGCTGTTCATCCCCCTGTGGCTGGTCCTCTCCGGAGTCAACATGTGGATGGGCGTGAGCCGGGCAGGCTACTCCGTCGCCGAGGAGTTTCCGATCTTTCTCGGCATCTTTGCCGTCCCGGCCTGCATTGCCGCTCTCCTGTGGTGGAAGTTTGCCTGACTTGCCCGGGCGTGCGGTGAGGAACTGTCGCGGTGGCAAGCTCGCGCTAAACGTGACGACTGATGCTCCGCTGCGGTGAGTCGGCCACCAACTTCAAGAAATCGCCGCCGCTCACATGAATCAACGACCGGTGATCACCGGCCTCGAAGTACACATCGGGCGTATCGACCAAGCTTCGATCCACGACCATGTCGATGCCATAGGCCTGTCCGAGCGGAGGAATTGCACCGGGCTCGCAATCTTTGAAAAGGCCGGCGAGCTCGCGCTCGGTGGCGAGGCCAAGCTCTCGATTGAGCTCCCTGTGGACCGCGCCCAGATCTACCTTGTGCGTGGCGGGTATCACGGCCATCAGGTAGCCGTTGTCATCCTCCAGGAGAACGCACTTCGCCAATTGATCTCCAGGGACGGAGGCGGATTGCGCGGTGCGCGCGCTGTCCCGTGTGTGTGTATGCGTTATCGTGCTGAACTGCACGTGCTCACGGGTCAGATAGTCTTGTACGGACGCTGCAATGCCCATGGCGGCTCACCTCTTGGCTTGGCGAGGAGAGATAGGATCCAGGGAGATACTCGCGCAGCCGGCGCGGCAGTGCAATCACGAGACGCGAGCGAGGTCCTTGGGGGCTGCGCACTGGTTTGTGCGGTCCGCGGCGCGCAGCCTCCTCACGTGTTGTACGGCTGCAGGTCCACGCGTGCGGCGGCAAGGCGGCGCAGGAGATCGCGCCTGCGCACGATTGGCAACCAATCGTAGAGAAAGGTCTCGAGCGGCCGCCAGTTCGCGACCCAACCGAAAATCGTCAGGCTTTCCTGCGCCAGGCTGCCGAGCGGGTCAGGTGTCAAATGGACGGCGAACTGGGCCGCGATGGTGCTGAAGCAGAGCACGGCGAGTCCGATGAGCAGCGTACGGCGCCCAATGCGGAATAGCTCCGCGAGATCCCTCGATGCGACCTGCGCGCGATAGCCGAAGTACCGGCTGAGCGCCTCGGGGAGCATTGTGGCTGACGCTGTTCGAGCCTGCGCCTCTGGGAGGTGGACCACAATTCTCAATGGCCGATCCGTAGGCGTCTCTCTCGCCCAGCCGACAATAAACTCCTCGGCATGTCCGTATTGGGCTGTCCGCTCATGGCGCGCCTCACCTTTGTGCACCGACTGGACGAAAATCCATGCAGCCGCCGCGAGCGCGGGGTGACACCGGTCGAAGGTTCGCAGAGGCTACACCACTCCCCGCTCAGGGGCGGGGACGCCGGGCCTGCGGCCCGCACGGCGTCGTGTCCAGGTAAGCGACCGCCGAGCGAGCCCACTGTCAGGATGAGCCGTGGCTTGCAGCCGACTATGCACATAGCTATAATAGCTATATGGAAAAGGCTACAGTTTCAAAATTGAAGAACAATCTGAGCGCCTACCTGCGCAAGGTCCGGGCCGGGCACGCCGTCGTGATTTACGATCGCGACGTGCCGATCGCGCGGCTCGAGCGGATCGAATCGAGCGGACGCGGCGCCGACCGGCTGACCTTGCTGCGTGCCCAAGGCGTGACGCGGCCACCGCTCCGCCTGCTGTCAGCGGAGAAACTGCGCGCAGCGCTCTCGAATCCGGTCCGTCGCTCGGCGCGTGTTCTCGAGGCCTTGCAGCTCGATCGCGCCGAGGATCGATGAGGCGCGTGCACTCGTGAAGTTCTGGGACGCGTCGGCGATCATCCCCCTCCTTGCCGACGAACCGACTCGAGAGCGCCTGCTCAAAATCCTCGAGGCAGACCCTGAGATGCTCGCTTGGTGGGGAACACCCGTGGAAATTGCCTCGGCCTTAGCGAGACGCGAGCGCGAGAAACTGCTGACGGCGGACCAGGTCGAAGCCGCCCTCGCCGCGGCCCGCCAACTCGCTGACAGCTGGCACGAGATCGTGCCGTCCACGTCGGTGCGGCGCACGGCGGAGCGCCTGCTACGCGTGCATGCGCTTCGAGCGGCAGATAGCTTGCAGCTTGCGGCGGCGCTGATCGCTGCCGATCATGATCCGACCACGCTCGAAATGGTCTGTCTCGATGCCCGCCTCGCGACGGCGGCCCGGCGCGAGGGGTTCACAGTACTCGAAGCGTAGATCACAAACAGCGCGCCGGCCGGCGCTTAGTAAGTTGCGGTGCTCAGCGCAGCAGTCCCTGCTCACGGAACCATGCCACGGCATCTGCGAAAGCCCCTGCCGGCTCTCGTGCGTGATATTCCAGCTCACGCATCGCCTTGGCGCTCGAGAAGAACATGCGCTTGCGCGCCATGCGCGCGCCCTCGACCGTCACTCGGGGGTCGCGCCCTGTGACTCTGGCGAAAGCTTCGGATGCGTAGGCAACAGGTAGCACCGCGGCGTGCGGCAAACGGATGCGCGGCGGCTTACGGCCGACCAGGTGCGCAATCTCCGTGAGAATCTCGCGCAGCGTCATGTTCTGTCCTCCGAGGATGTAACGCTCCCCGATTCGACCGCGATGAAACGCGAGAAGATGGCCCGCGGCAACGTCATCGACGTGGACGATGTTGAGGCCCGTGTCGACATACGCGGGGGTGCGGCCGGAAGCGGCATCGAGGACGATCCGGCCCGTAGGCGTGGGTTTCACATCGCGCGGCCCGATCGGTGTCGAGGGGTTGACGATCACCACCGGGGCACCCGCCTGCGCGATCTCGCGGGCAAGCTGCTCCGCGAGAAACTTCGAGCGCTTGTAGTGGCCGA